>JAICLN010000204.1 GCA_025925615.1 Actinomycetospora sp.
AACCTGTGACCTCTGGGTTATGAGCCCAGCGAGCTACCGAGCTGCTCCACCCCGCGCCGCACCGGTGTGATCCGGTGATGGTGAGAAGACTACCGGCCGGTGAACACCCGCCTCGCAGGGGGGTGGGGCATCGGCCCGGTCCCCAGGACGACGACGAAGGCCCCCGACCTGGTCCGGGTCGGGGGCCTTCGTGGTGGTAGCGGGGACAGGATTCGAACCTGTGACCTCTGGGTTATGAGCCCAGCGAGCTACCGAGCTGCTCCACCCCGCGTCGCAGGGAGAACACTACGCGACGCGGGATGGCCGCCGTCGAGGCGGGTCCGCTCAGCCGGCGGTCGCCGCCTTGTACTGGTTGATGGCGTTGGCCAGGTCCTGCTGGGCCTGCCCGATCCCCGCGAAGTCGCCCTGCTGCTGCGCGGTCCGCAGCCGGTTCAGCGCGTCGTTCATGGCGTTCACCGCGGACGTGACCTGCGGCGAGGCCGCGTTCGGCGCCCCACCCGCGGCCGGGGCCGGGGCGGCGCCCTGCGCCGGCACGGCAGCCGGCACCTGCGTCTGCGGCACCGCAGCCTGGCCCGGCGTCGTCGTCGCCGTGCCTGCGGAGCCGAACACCTGGGTGAGGGCCTCGGCGAGGGTCGGCGCATAGCCGATCTTGCCGCCGAAGCTCACCAGGACGCGCGAGAGCTGCGGGAACGACGACTCCTGGTTCGACCGCTCGATGTAGACCGGCTCGACGTAGAGCAGGCCACCCGCGATCGGCAGCGTCAGCAGGTTGCCGTAGAGCACCTGGGTGCCCTGCTGGCGCAGCAGGTTCAGCTCGGTGGAGACCTGCGGCGAGGACAAGAACTGCGTCTGCACCTGCTGCGGGCCCTGGGTCTGGGTGTCGGTCGGCAGCTGGAGCAGCGTCATCTTCCCGTAGCTGCCCGGGTCCGAGCTCACCGACAGGTAGGCCGAGAGGAACTCCCGTCGCAGGCTCACCAACGCCGTCGTCAACTGGAACTGTGGCTGGGAGCTGGTGCCGCGCCGGGGGTCGTCGGCGAGCAGGTAGTACGGCGGCTGGGGGTCACCCGCGGCCGCCGCCGCGTCGCTCGTCGGGTCGGACGGCACGTCCCAGAAGGACACCGTCGAGTAGAACTCGTTCGGGTCCGACACGTGGTAGCGGGTCAGCAGGTCACGCTGGACCTTGAAGATGCCCTCCGGGTAGCGGAAGTGCGCCCGCAGGTCCGGCGGGATCGCCGAGGCCGGTTTGACCGTGCCCGGGAAGGCCTTCTCCCAGGTCTGCAGCACGGGGTCGGCCGGGTCGTTCTCGTAGAGGTCGACCTGTCCGGTGTAGGCGTCTACCGTCGCCTTCACCGAGTTGCGCATGTAGCCCGCGGTCTGCGGGGCCAGCGTCCCGGTGTTGGCGGAGTCCCGGGTGGCGTCGCCGAGGGAGACCTGCTGGGCGTACGGGTAGCGCGGCAGCGTCGTATACCCGTCGACGATGTACTTGATCTGCCCGTCGACGACGGCCGGGTAGACGTCGTTGTCGAGCTCCAGCCACGGCGCGACCTTCTGGACGCGCTCGAGCGGGTCGCGGTTGTACATGATCCGCGAGCTGTCGCCGATCGAGGAGTTGAACAGGATGTTCCGCTCGAACCCGTAGTAGGCGAAGAACGCCAGGCGCGAGAGCGGGTTGGACAGCGGCACCCCGCCGGGCCCGGCGTAGGTGGTCTGCTTGGTGTCGGTGTCGTACTCCCGCGGCGGCACGCCGGCGTCGGCCCCGACGATCGCGTAGTCGTCCGGGCTGTTGGCGAGCTCGCCGTAGTAGATGCGCGGCTGCTTGAGACCGAACGGCCCCGGGGTGTCGACGTCCGAGACCTGGAACTGCGGGTAGCCGCCCTGGCCGCCGTTGGAGTCCACCGCGGCGTTCACGGTGTTCGCGGGGGCCGCGATGAAGCCGTTGCCGTGGGTGTAGACGAGGTGGCGGTTGATCCAGTCCTGCTGGTTGCCCACCAGGTTGTCCGGGTCGATCTCGCGGGCCGCGACCACGTAGTCCTGGGTCTGGCCGTTGATCGTGTAGCGGTCGACGTCGAGGTTGGGCGCGAACCCGTAGAAGTTCCGGCGCTGCTCGAGCTGGGTGAAGGTGCGCGAGAGCCGGTTGGGGTCGAGCAGGCGGATGTTCGGCACCGTGCCCTGGTCGGTGGTGATGGCCTGCTGGACGGCCGCCGCGCTCTGGTCGGTGGTGCCGGCGTACGGCTGCACGGTCACGTTCTGTGGAGTGATCCCGAACGCGTCCCTCGTGGCCTCGATGTTCCGGCCGATCGAGGCCGCCTCGCGCTGGTTGGCGTTGGGGCGCACCGAGAACTGCTCGAGCACGGCCGGCCAGGCCGCCCCGATGAGCACGCTGGAGAGGACGAGCAGCGCCAGCGCGATGGCGGGGATCTGCAGGTTGCGCAGGAACACCGCGGCGAAGAACGCGGCCGCGCAGATCACCGCGATGAGCAGCAGGATCAGCTTGGCGGGCATGGCGGCGTTGAGGTCGGTGTAGCTCGCGCCGAAGAAGTTGGCGCCGCTGACCGAGGCCTTGCGGTCGGAGAAGAGCAGCTCGTAGCGGTCGAAGAAGTAGGCCACGGCCTTGAGCAGCACGAACGTGCCGGCGAGGACGGCGAGGTGGGCGCGCGCGGCGGTGGCGAGCGAGCCGTTGCGCCCGGCGAGGCGGATGCCGCCGAAGACGTAGTGGGCCACCAGCGCGGCGAGGAAGCTGATCCCGATGCCGACGAACAGCCAGGAGAGCACCGCGCGCCAGAACGGCAGCGCGAAGACGTAGAAGCTGATGTCGTGGCCGAACACCGGGTCGGTGACCCCGAACGGCGTCTGGTGCAGGAAGAGCTGGGTGGTCTCCCAGTCGCCCTGGGCGGAGAGGGCGGCGATGACCGCGACGATCACCGGGATGCCGATCGCGAACAGCCGCAGGTGCGCGAGGACGACGGTGCGGTAGCGCGCCACCGGGTCCTCGGGGCCGGCGACGGGGACGAACACCGGCCGGGTGCGGTAGGCGATGTAGAGGTTGACCGCGATCAGCCCGCCCATGAAGACGGCGGCGATCACGGCCTGGACGATGCGGGTGACGAGCACCGTGGTGAACACGTTGCGGTAGCCGACCTCGCCGAACCACGCCCAGTCGACGTAGACGTCGACGAGGCGGGCCAGCCCGACCAGCACCACGAGCACGACCGCCCCCAGCACCAGCAGGGACTTCGTTCGCCGGGACAGCTGCGGGTTCCCGGTCGACGGCCGGTTGGCCACTGTCGGTCACGCTCCAAGCGGGGACGGGTACTGCGTTCTACGGGGATGCGGGGCGTCCTGCGAGGTCGGCCCGGTGGGAGAACTCTACGAAGGCCGTGTGGGTTCCCTGTGCTCCGCGTTCCTCGTGTCGGATTTCGGGCGGTTCCTCACCACCGGTCAACAGGTCGGGGGCGTCCGTCCGGCCGCCAGGTCCTGCACGGCCGACACACCTTCGCGCAGGTCGGACACCCGCGCCAGGAGCAGCCCCGAAGGAGCCGTGCGCGCCGCCTCGGCACAGTTGCCCGCCGGCACCAGGAAGGCGGTGGCGCCGTCGGCGCGGGCGGCGTCCATCTTGAAGCGGATGCCGCCGATCGGGCCGACGCGCCCGTCGGCGTCGATCGTGCCGGTGCCCGCGACCTCCTTGCCCCCGGTGAGGTCCCCCGGGGTCAGCTTGTCCACGATCGCCGTCGCGAAGACGAGCCCCGCCGAGGGCCCGCCGACGTCGGCGAGGCCGATCTTGATCGTCGCGGGCGAGACCACCTGCGACGCGGCCGTGATACCCAGGTAGCCCCGCGCCGGGTCGCCGGGACGGGCCGCCGTCGTCACCGTGACGTCGCTGGTCGCAGCGCCGCGCTGGATGCGCACGACGACGGGTGCGCCCGGCGGGATGCCCCCGACGGCGTCGACGACGTCCTGCGGGTTCGTCACCGGCCGCCCGGCCACGGCGAGCAGGCGGTCGCCCTGGCGCAGCACCCCGGCCGACGGGCCCGGCGTCGTCACGTCGCCGACTCCGACCGCGGACGGGTACCCGAGGAAGCGCAGCGCGGCGGTCTGGGCGTCGTCCTCGGACTGGGAGAACTGCCGGGTGTTCTCGGCGTCGACCTGCTGGCTGGTCTGCCCGGTGGGGTAGACCTCCTCGCGGGGCACGACCTCGTGCGAGCCGGTGATCCACATGGCGACCGCCCCGAAGAGCGTCACCTGGCTGGTGACCGCGACCGTCGTCATCCGCAGCTGACCCGACGTCGGGTAGGTCGGCACCGGGCCCGACACGTCGATGATCGGCTTGCCGGCCTGGTCGCCGAGCACGTCGAAGGTCGGCCCGTCGCCGAGGGCCACGAACGGGACCCGCACGGTGGCCCCGGCGAGCCCCAGGACCGCGGCGAGGACGAGCCCGAGGGCGATCGTCGCGCGCAGTCGGGTCACGGGCGGGCAGGGTAGTGATCGCGGGTGTGGGCTCCGCGTCCGGTAGGGCCCGTCGTCGCGGCAGGGCGCGGGGGCGGTGTGTCTGGGGCGAGTCGCCGGGACGTGCAGAACTGTTCGCTGTGGGCTTGCCGAGAACTGGCTGAGGGACCCCGTCGGGCGGGCATCGGCGCAGGGTGTCGCGCGTACCGTGGGCGGCATGAGTGACCTGCCCTTCGGTTTCGGCCCGTCCGACCCCGACGACTCGCGGCGTGAAGGGTCCTCCGGGTCCGGCTCCGAGGGTTCGGGGTCCGGCGGCGGTTTCGGCTTCGGGCCGGGCGGCGCGGGAGGCGCGGGGGGCAACCCGTTCGCGGCCTTCGGTGGCGGCGCGGGCGGGCCCGGCGGTTTCGACCTCGGCCAGCTCGGCCAGATGCTCACCCAGCTCGGGCAGATGCTCTCCGCGGGCGGCGGCCCCGGTGGCGGCGACGGCCCGGTCAACTACCAGCTCGCGGCGCAGATGGCGCACCAGCAGCTCGGGGCGCAGGGCTCCACGAAGCCGACCGCCGAGCAGCAGAAGGCCATCGAGGAGTCGGTGCGCCTGGCCGAGCTCTGGCTCGACGACGCGACCACGCTCCCGTCGGGCATCTCGACGGTGACGGCGTGGTCCCCGAACGACTGGGTCGACGCGACCGTGCCGACCTGGCAGCGGCTGTGCGACCCGGTGGCCCACCGCGTCGCCAACGCGTGGGTCGAGGGCCTGCCCGCCGAGGCGCGGGAGATGGCCGGCCCCATGCTCGGGATGATCTCGCAGGTCGGCGGGATGGCGTTCGGCTCGCAGCTCGGCTCGGCCCTCGGCCAGCTCGCCGGGGAGGTCCTCACCTCCTCCGACGTCGGGCTGCCCCTCGGGCCCGAGGGCACCGCAGCCCTTCTCCCGGGCGCGGTCTCCCGGTTCACCGACGGTCTCGACCGGCCCGTGAGCGAGGTGCTGGTCTTCCTCGCCGCCCGCGAGGCCGCCCACCACCGCCTCTTCGGGCACGTGCCGTGGCTGCGCCAGCGCCTCCTCGCGACCGTCGAGGAGTTCGCGCACGGCATCACCATCGACACCTCGCGGATCGAGGAGCTCGCCCGCGACCTCGACCCGTCCAACCCGGCGGCGATCGAGCAGGCGATGTCCTCGGGGCTCTTCGAGCCGCAGACCACCGAGGCGCAGAAGGCGGCGCTCGCCCGGTTGGAGACGCTGCTCGCGCTGGTCGAGGGCTGGGTCGACCACGTGGTCGCGCAGGCCGTCGGCGAGCGGCTCCCGGGTGCGGATGCGCTGCGCGAGAGCATGCGCCGCCGCCGCGCCTCCGGTGGGCCGGCCGAGCAGACGTTCGCGACGCTCGTCGGCCTCGAGCTGCGCCCCCGCCGGCTGCGCGACGCCGCGGAGTTGTGGCGCCGGCTGGGCGAGGAGCGCGACGTCGACGGGCGGGACGCGGTGTGGGCGCACCCCGACCTGCTGCCGACCGCCGAGGACCTCGACGACCCGGCCGCGTTCGTCCGTGGGCGCTCCGAGGTCCCCGAGGGCGACGAGAGCACGTCGTTCGGCGACCTCGACGACCCGATCGCGCGCCTCGAACAGGAGATGCGCGCCGAGAAGGAGTCGGGCGGCTCGGCCCCTGAGGGCGACGGTCCGGAGGACCCGAAGGGCGACGACGGTCCCGCGAAGGGCTGAGGGCCGGACTGCGGGCGACGGGTCGCACCCCGCACGGGCTTGATCAGGAGCACGTCGAACACGTTCGGCGCGCTTCGAGGATGCCTGACGTGCCCGTCGTGCTGGGGCTCGCGTCCCAGCGCCCCGACCCAGCTTGATCACGAGCACCTCAAGCACCTCTGACACGCCCGAGGCATGCCTGGCGTGCCCCTCACCCCGGCCGGACCCGCGGCGAGCCGACGATCAGGCCTCGTCCCCGTCCGCCTCGCCGCCGATCTCCAGCCCGGCCCCGGCGGACAGGCCCTCCAGGTAGCCGATCGCCCGCTCGCTGCGGGGGTAGCGCGCCTCGAGCGCCCGGAACGCCGGGCCGTGACCGGCCTCGCGCAGGTGCGCCAGCTCGTGGACCAGTACGTGGTCGAGCACCCAGCCGGGCACCTCGCGGAGCCGCTCACTGACCCGGATCGTCCCGTCGACGGGCGTGCAGGACGCCCACCGGGTGCGCATCGGCCGGGTCCAGCGCACCGACACCGGGCGCGGCCAGCTCCCGTCCGGCGCGGCCGCGTCGAGGTGCTCGCGGGCCAGGCGGTCGGCTCGGGCGGCGAGGTCGTCGTCGCCGGAGGTGCGACCGGGGCGCCGGCGCTGGTCCGAGCGCTCCAGGCGGCGCAGCATCTCCTCGACCCAGTGCTTCTCCTGTGCCCGGCTCATCGAGGCGGGCACCGAGACGATCACGGTGTCGCCCTCGCGGCGGGCATCGACCGTCCGGCGGCGCCGGGCACTGCGGCGCACCACGACCTCGGGTCGCTGCGTCTCCTGCTCTGTCACGGAAGGCCACGCTAGGCGAGGGAGCCGACGGGGCCGCACGTGCGTCCAAGCCCGGTGAGGCCCTTCCCGCCGAGTCCTTCCCCGCCGAGTCCTTCCCCGCCGAGTCCTTCCCCGCCGAGTCCTTCCCCGCCGAGTCCTTCCCCGCCGAGTCCCTTCCCGTTGGCCCGCCATCCCGACGACCGCCCGGTACTGCTCTGGCGCGACCCCGCCACGGCGCAGTTCGGGACCGACCCCGCCACGGCGGTCACCCTCGCCGACCTGACGCCCCCGCTCGCCGCCCTCGTCCGGGACCTCGACGGGGCCGTGCCGCCCGCGCGCGCCGTCGCCGCGGCGCTGGCCCGCGGGGGCGCCCCCGGGGAGGTCGCCGCCGTGGTCGCGGCGCTGGCCGGGGCCGGACTGCTCCTCGTGCCCCGCCCCACGGTCGCCACCGCCTACGTCCGGGTCCACGGTGCCGGACGCCTCGGCACGGCGATCGCCCTGGCCCTCGCCGGCGCCGGGGTCGGCCGGGTCGCGGTCCGCGCCCGCGGCACGGTGGCCCCGGACGACATCGGGACCGGACTGCGCGACGCCGACGTCGGGCGCCCCGCGGTGCTCGCGGCGGCGGAGGCACTCGCGCGGGCCGCGCCCGCCGTCGTCGTCTCCGAGCCCACCCGGCGCCGTCCCGAGCTCGCCGTCCTGGTCGGGGCGGAGGCCGCCGACCCGGTGCTCTCCGCGCGCCTGCTCG
>JAICLN010000145.1 GCA_025925615.1 Actinomycetospora sp.
CCGGGCCCGCGGCACCGACGCGTCGAGGTCCGGCACGAACACCTCGACGGTGATCTCCGCGGCCGCGGCCGTCTCGCTGGGTGCCGGGGCTCCGGGTCGCAGCGTGGCGAACCGGACGGGCGCGTCGAGCACGGCGTCCTCGAGGAGGATGCCGCCGGACCGCTCCCGGGTGACCTCCCACTCCCCCGCCCCCGGCCGGACCGCGGTGCACGCCGTGGCCAGCGGCACCCCGACCGCGGCGGCGGCCCACGCCATCGCCTCGGTGGCCCCGGCGGCATCCGTCGCGAGCACCGCCGGCGGGCGGAGCGCGGCCACGAGCCCGCCCAGGGCCTCGCCCACGCACGCGGGCTCCGCGTCGGCGAGCAGCTCGTGCTGGAGCAGGTGCAGCCGCGGGACGCCCCGCTTGGCGAGGTCGTCCGGGAGCTCGCCCGCCTCGCCGACGGCCACGGCCGCGACCTCGACGTCCAGCTCCTCGGCCAGGCCGCGGGCGGTGGCGAGCACGTCCGCCGACTCGGCGGTGAGCGCTCCCCCGACGTCGCGTTCGACCATCACGAGCACCATCAGCGCACCATCCCCATCTCGGCGAGGACGTCCACGACGGCGGACGCCGCCTCGGCCCCGCGACCCAGCACGACGGTCTCCGCCCGGGCCTCCGGTCGATGACGCAGGCGCCGGGTCCGCAGACCACCGGCCGCGGGCGCGGCCGGGAGCACCCGGATCGGGGCCTTCTTCGCCCGCAGCCGCCCCTTGATCGTCGGGTAGCGCGGGAGGTTCAGGCCCTCGAGCACGGTGGCGACGGCGGGCAGCGGCGCCTCGTGGACCTCCACGCCGTCGCCGACCTCGCGGCGCAACGACACGTGACCGTCACCCACCTCGATCCCCTTGACCCCGCCGACCAGGGGTCGCCGCAGCGCGCAGGCCACGCGGACCCCGACCTGGGCGTGCCCGGCGTCGGCGGAGGCGGCCCCGAAGAGGACGAGGTCGTACGGCGGCAGGTCGGGCAGCGCGCCGGTGATCGCGGCGGCGGTGGCCTCAGGGTCCCCCTCGGCGGCGTGGTCGGCCCCGACGTCCACGCGCACCGCGTGGTCGGCGCCCATCGACATCGCGTAGCGCAGCTGCTCCTCGGTCTCCGGCGCGCCGACGGTCAGCACCCCCGCGGACCCGCCGGTGCGCTCGGCGATGCGCACCGCCTCCTCGACCGCGCACTCCTCGTGCGGGCCGATGGTGAAGCCCAGATGGCGGGTGTCGATCGCGGCGCCGTCCGCCGTCAGCAGGATCTCCGCGCCCACCGCGGGCACGCGCTTGATGCACACCAGGACGTCCACGGCCCGGTCACCCCCGCATCCGTGCGTCGTCGGGGTCGAACAGTGGGGTGCGCCCGACGCGGGCGACCGTGACCGGGTACCGCTCCCCCAGGTACTCGACGACCAGCCCGGCGCCCTCGACGGCGTGCCAGGGAGGCAGGTACGCCAGGAGCAGGTGGGTGCCGAGCGAGGGGGCGGCGCCGGCGCTGGTCACGTACGACGGCCGGCCCCGGCGGTCGAGGATGCGCGCTCCGTCGGCCGTGAGCAGCGGCTCGCCGCCCTGCGGGTAGCGGCGCATCCCGCTCGCGTCGCGGGCCCCGTCGAGCCGGATCGTGCACAGCGTCGCCTCGGGCTCGCCCTCGCGTGCCTTGGTGTAGGCGGCCTTGCCGACGAAGTCCTGGGCCTTGAGCCCGGGCAGGGCGAGCCCGGCCTCGACGGGCCCGTGCTCGGCGTCGAGCTCGTGGCCCATGAGCCGGTAGCCCTTCTCGATGCGGGCCGTGGTGCCGTAGACCCCGATGCCGGCGGGGACGAGGCCGTGCGGCGCGCCGGCCTCGGCGAGCGTGTCCCAGAGCCGCAGGCCCGACTCGGTCGGGGCGTGGAGCTCCCAGCCGAGCTCGCCGACGTAGGACAGCCGCAGCGCGAGGACCGGCGTCGAGCCGATCACCAGGGTCCGCGCGGTCCCGAACCGGAAGGCGGCGTCGGAGACGTCGTCGTCGGTGACCGCGGCGAGGACGTCCCGCGCCCGCGGACCCCACAGCCCGAGCGTGCACACCGCCGAGGTCAGGTCGGCGAGCGCGACCGAGCCGTCGCCGGGCAGGTGGCGTCGGAACCACGCCAGGTCGCGGGCCCCGTCGGCGCCACCCGTGACGACCCGGAAGTGCGACTCGCCGAGGCGCACGACGGTCAGGTCGCTGCGGAACCCTCCGTCGGGACCCAGGACGGGCGTGTAGATCACCCGGCCGACGGGCCTGTCCATCTGCGCGACCGTCAGGTGCTGGACGTACGCGAGCGCGCCGGGGCCGCTCACGTCGAACTGGGTGAACGCACTGAGGTCGATCATGGCGACGCCGCGGCGCATCGCCAGGTGCTCGGCGTTGATGATCGGTGACCACCAGCGCGCGTCCCACTCGTGCGGGCGGTCCTCGACGCCGAGCTCGGCGACGAGCGGCGCGTTGGCGCCGTACCACTGCGGGCGTTCCCAGCCGGCCACCTCGAAGAACTCGGCCCCGAGGGCCCGCTCGCGCTCGTAGAAGGGCGATCGGCGGGCGCCGCGGTCCGAGGTCCACTGCTCGCGGGGGTGGGTGATCCCGTAGGTCTTGTTGAAGCCCTCGGCGGCACGGGCCCGCACGTGGGCCCGGGTGCGCTCGTGCGGGGCGAAGCGGGCGATGTCCGCGGCGTGCGGGTCGATCTCGGGGGCGCCCGCGGTCATCCACTCGGCGACGAGCCGGCCGACCCCGGGGCCCTCCTTGATCCACACCGCAGCCGCCGACCAGAGGCCTCGGACCTCCGGGGTCTCCCCGAGCAGGGGGTGCCCGTCGGGAGTGAGCGAGAGCAGCCCGTTGATGGCGTGCCGGATGCCCGCGTCGGGTCGGTCGAGGATGCTGCCGAACAGCTCCAGCGCCGCCTCCATCTGCGGGTCGAAGTCGTCCGGGGTGAACGGCAGCTGGGTGGGCGAGAGCGCCGCGGTGGCCGCCGACGGGATCTCGTCGGGGTCGCAGAGGATCGGCCGGTGGGCGTAGGAGCCGATCTCCAGGTCGGCGCCGCTCTGCCGCTCGTACATGAGCGGGTCCATGTCGCGGATGATCGGGTAGGCGATCTCCCGCCCGGTGGCCGCGAGCTCGGCGATGGGCCCGACGTCGATCATCTGGTGCACGGCGGGGGTCAGCGGGATCGTCGCGCCGGCGAGGCGCGCGATGCGCGGGCTCCACACGCCGCACGCCACGACGACGAACTCGGTCTCGACGTCGCCCCGGTCCGTGCGGACCCGCCGGACACGGCCGTCCTCGGTCTCGACGGCGAGCACCTCGGTGAGCGCCGCGACGGTGAGCGCGCCGGCCTCGGTGGCCCGGTGCCGCATCAGCTCGCCGGCCCGCAGCGGGTCGACCACCGCCACCGACGGGGTCCGGAAACCGGCGAGCACGACGTCGGGGTCGAGGAAGGGGACGTCGCGCGCCACCTCGGCCGGGGTCACGAGCTCGGCGTCGATGCCCCAGGCCCGCGCCGACGACATCCGCCGGTGCAGCTCCTGCACCCGCTCCGGGGTCCGGGCCACCTCGATGCCGCCGCAGGTGGTCAGCGTGCCCAGCTCGGAGTACTGGCGCATCGAGTCGCCGGTGAGCAGGGTGATCTCGCGGGAGTGGTCCACCGGGAACACGAAGTTCGAGGCGTGGCCGGTGGACCCACCGGGGTCGGGCAGCGGCCCCTTGTCGAGCAGCAGGATGTCGCGCCAGCCCAGCCGCGTGAGGTGGTGGACGACCGAGTTGCCGACGATGCCGGCCCCGATCACGACGACCTGGGCCCGGTCCGGGAACGGGGTCACGGCTTCTCCTCGGGGTGGGGTCACGCGGCCGCGTGGCGGGCCTGGGTCAGCCACCGCACGGTCGGCTCGATCTGGTTGAACGTGTAGACGTGCACCTGCCCGAGGGCGCAGTCCCCGGCGGCGACGTGCGCCGCGAGCCCGGCGACCAGGTCGTCGGGGCGGTGCCGCCCGGACACGGAGCGGACGGGAGCTGGACCGGCGAGACTGCGCCGTACCAGCGCCCCGGCCGTCGAGCGGTGGGAACGGGCGAACCGCACGGCGTCGGCGACGCCGATGCGGACGCTGATGCGCAGCAGCCGCGCGGCGTCCACGACGCCGGGGATGCCGGCGACGACCGGGAGGTCGATCCCCCGCCGGCGGGCCTCGCCGACGAAGGCGCAGACGAGGTCGGCGTCGAAGCACATCTGGGTGACGGTGTAGTCGACGTGCGCCGCCTTGGCCCGCAGGTCGGCCCACAGCACCTCGGTCGCGATGCGGTGGTGGCCGTCGGGATAGCTCGGCACACCCAGGCGGAGCGGGCGCCCGAGGTCCTCGATCGCCCGCAGCAGGGCGAGTCCGTCGGGGAACGCACCCGCGGGTTCCCGGGCGTCGCCGCCCACGACGAACACGTCGTGCACCCCGGCCGCGGCGAGCCGGCCGAGGTGGTCGGCCAGCTCGACCCGGTCACGCAGGCTGCGTGCCGCGAGGTGCGGCACCGGGGCGAACCCGTGGGCCGCGAGCCCCTCGGCCAGCGCCACGGTGGCCGCCGCGCCCCGGCTCGGCGAGGCGGTCACGGCCACCGTGGCCCCGGCGGGAAGCCCGGCCGGGCCCACGGCGGCCTCGAGTACGCCCGCCGTGGGCGCCACCTCCCAGCGGGGGTCGGCGAGCAGCGCGGACACGGCGTCCGTCGTGCCCGGGATCCCGACTCCGTCCGTGCCGTGCTCCATGGCGTGCCCGGCTCAGCCCTTGGGGGTCTGCTTGCGCGGGTCGACGAACGGCTTCTCGACGACGACGGCGTCGCGGGTGTCGTCGAGCGTCGTGATCCGCAGCGTCGTCCCCAGCGGTGTGCTGGGGACCGCGACCATGGCCAGCCCGATGTTGCGCTCGAGCCGCGGGGACCAGCAGGCGCTGGTCACCGACCCGGCCACCTGCCCGGCGTCGTCCCACACCGTGAAGGGTTCGATCATCGAGCCGTCGTTGAACGACCCGAGCGGTGCGCCGTCGATCTCGAGCCCGACCATCGACCGGGTGAGCCCGCGCTGCTTCGCGCGGATCAGGGCGTCCTTCCCGACGAAGTCGGCCTCCTGGTCGAGGTCGACCATCCACGTGTAGTCGTAGCCGACCTCGAGCGGGTTCGTGTCCAGGGTGATGTCGCAGCCGTAGGCGAGCATGCCGCCCTCGATGCGCCGGATGTGGCACGGCCCGATCGGGCGCATGCCGTGGGGGCGGCCCGCCTCCCAGACCCGGTCCCACAGCCGCCCGGCGTCGCGGGTCGCGTGGCGCAGGTAGATCTCGTAGCCGATCTCCGCGCTGTAGCCGGTGCGGCTGACCACGACCTCCATGCCGTCGAGCACCGCGTGCCGCAGGTGGTAGTAGGGCATCTCGGCGACGTCGGCGCCGAAGAGGTCGGTGACGACGGCCTTGGCCTTCGGCCCCTGGACCTGCACCGGCGCGACGTCGATCTCCCGCACCTGCACGTCCCAGCCGCCGGCGTGCGCGAGGCCCGAGGCCCAGAGCCCCACGTCCGAGTCGGCGAGGGAGAGCCAGAACCGGTCCTCCTCGACGCGCAGCAGGACCGGGTCGTTGATGATCCCGCCGTCCGGCGCGGTGACGAACACGTACTTGCACTGGCCCACGGCGCACTTCGTCAGGTCGCGGGGCACGAGCAGGTTCGTGAACGCGAAGGCGTCCGGCCCGGTGATCTCGATCTGACGTTCCACGCCGACGTCCCACAGGGTCACGTCCTCGAGCAGCGCCCAGTACTCCGCGACCGGATCGCCGTAGTGGCGCGGGTGGTACGTGTGGTTGTAGACGCTGTACATCGCGACGCCGTGCGCCCGGGACTTCCAGAAGTACGGCGACTTCCGCAACCGCGGGTAGATCAGCACTGCAGGGCTCGTCACCACTGCCGACGGCGGCGGTTCCGGCGCGATGTCGACCGCGGCCCGCGGGGGCAGGACGTCCGTCATCGGCACTCCACTTCCTCGTGCGTCCGGGCAGCACCGTTCGGCCCCGGACGGTCGTGGTTGCGTCTGGCGCAACCGGTTCTGTCAGGCGCAACGAGTCTGCGTCTGTGGCCGAGATCACGTCAAGAGCGATCTGCGGCTAGCCGGCGAAGGTCCGGACGTGGGTGTGGAGCTCGCCGGTGTCCTCGTCGAGGTGGTGCAGGGCGAGACCGGGCGGCGCCTGGCGGTCGAGCGTGTCGGGCTCGGGTTCGTACGGCAGCCGGAGCGTCGACGCGACGCCGGGGGCGATGCGGACCGGGATTCCCTCGACGGCGGTGCTGAGCGCGGTGTGCGCGTGTCCGCACAGCACCACCCGCGGCGCCTCCCGCGCGCGCAGCGGCGCGAGGAGGGGCTCGGGGTCGAGCAGCCGGATGGGGTCGAGCAGGCGGCTGCCGATCCGCAGCGGCGGATGGTGCAGCGCGACGATCAACGGCCGCCGCTCGGCGGCCGCCTCCTCGACGAGGACGGCGCTCTCCCGGGCGAGCTCGCCGTGGTCGTGCCCGGGGACGTGGGAGTCGGCGAGGACGACGACGGTCCGGCCGACCTCGACGGTGCTCGTGATCGGACCGTCGGCCGGCAGGCCCAGCATGGTGCGCATCGCCTCGCGGCGGTCGTGGTTGCCCGGGACCAGGTGCGCGTCGAGTCCGGCGAGCAGCTCGGCCGCCCGGTCGTACTCCTCGGGAGCGCCGTGGTCGGCGACGTCGCCGGTGACGAGCACCAGGTCCGGACGGGGGGAGAGCGCGCGGACGTGGTCGACGACGCGTCTCGCCCGCTCGCCGCTGCGCGCCGAGCCGTCGAGGTGCAGGTCGGAGAGGTGCGCGACGAGCATCGCTCCAGGATGACCGACGCGGGCGACGTCGCCCGCCACGCGTCCCGGGGACCTACCGACCGGCCTCCTGGACGGTGCGCTCCCGGGGTCCGCCCGCCTGGACCACGAGGAGCGCGACGTCGTCCCGGAGCCGGCCCGCCTGGAAGGCCGCCACCTCGGCGAGCACGCCGTCGGCGACCGCGTCGGCGTCCCGTCCGACGAAGGTGGCCAGGAGGGCCTCGAGCCGCTCGGACCCGTAGAAGCCGTGCTGCGGGCTGCGGGCCTCGGTGATGCCGTCGGTGTACAGCAGGAGGGTGTCCCCCGGCGCGAGCCGGATCTCCACCTCGTCCAGGACCAGGTCGGGGTAGACCCCCACCAGCGCGCCGGGCACGACCAGCGACTCGACCCGGTCGCCGCGCAGGACGAGTCCGGGGGGATGGCCGCCGTTCACCAGGCGGACCACCACGTCGGTGGGGCCGACGGTCAGGGCCGCGTGGACCATGGTGGCGAACCGGGCCCGGGCTCCGCGGTGGTGACGCATCATCGCCTCGTTGACCCGGTGCAGGACCTCGGCCGGCCCGAGCCCGTGCCCGACCTCGGCGTGCACGGTGTAGCGGATCAGCGCGGTCAGGGCGGCGGCCTGCGGGCCCTTGCCGCACACGTCGGCGACCGTGAGCGCCCACCGGCCGCGCTCGGAGTCCTCGTGCACGTCGTAGAGGTCTCCACCGACGTAGACGTCGGTGAGGTCCGGGCTCGGCGGGCGGTAGCGACCGGCGCACCGCACGCCCGGGATCTCGGGGAGCTCGGTGGGCAGGAGGGCGGTCTGCAGGGTGTGGGCGACCGTGCGCTGCCGTTCGTACAGGGCCGCGTTGTCGAGGGCGAGCGCGGCCGTGGCGGCGAGCTGGCCGACGAAGGTGAGGTCGTCGGCGGTGAAGCGCCCGCCGGACTCGGCCTGCACCAACGTCAGCGCCCCGAGGGAGCGCCCGCGCACCAGCAGCGGCATCACGATCGCCGAGCGCATCCCGATCGCCCGGAGCAGCTCCAGGTGCGTCTCGTCCTCGGCGGACGCGACGAGCAGCTCGTCGGGCACGTCCGACATCAGGACCGGGACCCCGGTCCGGGCGACCTCGATGGCACCGCCGGGGGCGTCCGGGTCCGGGGGGTAGCGCCGCTCGAGCTCCTCGACGAACGCGACCTTCGCCGGGTCGAGGTGGGCGACGGTGACCCGCTCGACCTGGGTGCCGCGCACGAAGTGCACGGCGGACCAGTCCGCGATGCCCTTGACGGCGAGGTCCGCGAGCTGGCGCAGGCGCTCCTCCACCGACAGCGGCGCCTCCATCAGCTGGTTCGCCTGCGCCAGGAAGGAGAGGCGGTCGCGCTCGCGCTCGGCGGCGGCACGCGCGTCGAGCTCGGCGGTGTAGAGGCGGGCGCGGTCGAGCGCCTGGGCGCACAGGGCGGCGACCGCGAGCAGGAACTCCCGCTCCGCGAGGTCGAAGGCGCGCGGTCGGTAGAAGCTGAACACGGCCACGCCGAGGTCCCGGTCCTCCACCCGCAGCGGGAGGCAGGCCGTGGCCTGGTGCCCCTCGGAGACGCCGACCGGGGCCATGTCCGGGTAACGGGCCCGCCACTGCTCGGCGTCCTCGAGCCAGACCGGCCGGCCGCTCAGCGCCGCGTCCGACAGCGGCCGCCCGCGCTGGAGTGCGATCCGACGGAAGCGCCCGGCGGTGTCACCGGGCCACCCTGCGTGGTGCAGTGCCTCCGCGGACTCGCCGCCGTCGGCCCGGGCGTAGACCGCGCAGGCGTCGGCGCCGATCAGCGTGGCGGCGGTCGTGGCCGTGAGCCGGCCGATGTCCTCCGGGGTCGCGGCGCTCGAGAGCTGCTCGGCCAGGCGTTGGAACTCCCGCGCGCGGGATCGGGGCCGGTCGTCGTCGGAGCTGCCGTCGGGCACGACACGCAGCAGGAGACCCGAGATCCGGGAGGACCGGTCGACCACGGGCGTGCAGCTGACGACGAGCTCCGGCCCGAGGTCGTCGGCGACGGGCGACAGCACCCCACCGGGCACGATGGTCGGCTCGCCGCTGCCGAACGCGGCGTCCAGGGCGGCGGCCAGCTCGCCGGCCGGGAGGGTCTCGCGGATCGGGCGTCCCGGCGGAAGCGCCGTCCCGAGCAGCTGTGCGCCCCGCGGACCCAGCGATTCGACGACGTGGTCCGCGCCCACCGTGATGGCCAGGGCATCGGGCAGCACGGAGAGTAAGTCCGCCGCCGTCATCGCCACCTGGAGAGGCTAGCCGTCGCGCGGATCCACCCACAACGCACGTCGACGACCACCGCGAATCACACTTCGTAAGCGTTCCCCGGTCCTCCGGCTAGAGCCCGACCGCGCTCGCGGGATCGTCGGCGCTGCGCCAGCGCCGCAGCTCGCGACCGTCGGCCCACGTCGAATGGGTGCCGCTGGAGATCCTCTCGGGGAGGCGCAGGATGACGTGCGACGCGGTCCGGTCCGGGGGTCACGAACTCGGCTCGGTGAGCCGATCACCCTCGGCGTGCCACGGCACCGTCCCGACGACGACGTCGGGGAGGTCGGCGAAGTCGAACTCGAGGCGGCGCCACTGCGCCTGCTCCCGTGCGTCGGCCTCGCGGTACGGCCCGTAGCAGTCGCTCTCGCCGGTCACCGGATCGACGACCACGACCA
>JAICLN010000054.1 GCA_025925615.1 Actinomycetospora sp.
CCCCACCGACTGTCTCGTTCGAACGCATGTTCGCACGATAGCGCGACCCCCTGACAGTCACGGCCGCTTCGAGAAGAGGAGCGCTGCCGGTCGACCGCAGGTGCGTGGGGAGCACACCCGGACGGGCCGATGGCCGCCCAGGTCGTGATCACGACCGCACAGTGCTACCGGGCGCGGAGCCGGTACCCCGCACCGAGTGGACCTCCATGGCTGCCCGGGCCACCCTCACGGTCCACTCGGCCAGCACTCCCGCACCGAGTGGACTCTCATGGCTGCCCAGACAAACCTCACGGTCCACTCGACGGGTTCCGGCCCCGGCACGCACGACCGCCCCAGGCGTGAGGGTGCTGCCGGCGTTCTCGGGCGCGTTCTCCGCGCGGCCGTGGGCGCATCCCGGAGGTGCCGCTCACCGAGCTCCGCCGGACGATCAGTTCGCCTGAGGCGCCCGCGCCCGGAAATGGATGGGCGTCGGCAGCGGCGTTCCCTACCGTCGGGGGTCGACATACCGCACATCCCCCGAGGCCCACCATGACCGGCACGACGACCCACACGTCCCTGTTCTGCGACACCGCACTCGCGGCGCGGATCGAGCGGGCCGAGGTGGACCTCATCAGCGCCGTGAGCCGCGCCTCGGCGGCCCGCTCCGGCGTCGCGGGGTTCGTGACGCCGATCGCGGGCGGGGCCGCGAGCTTCGCCGGTACCGACTCGCCGTACACCAAGGTCGTCGGGCTCGGGTTCGGCGGCGTGCCGACGCCCGCGGAGCTCACCGCGATCGAGGACGCGTACGCGGCCCCCGGCGCGCCCACGTCGGTCGAGCTCGCCCACCTCGGTGACCCGGACCTCGCGGCCCTGCTCACCGACCGCGGCTACCGGCTCGAGGGGTTCGAGAACGTCCTCGGGCTGGACCTGGCCACCTCGGGCAACCAACCCGGGCCGGACGGCATCGAGGTCCGCCGCAGCGGTGACGACGAGTTCGAGGCGTGGCTCGCGGTCGTCGTCGAGGCGTCCACCCACCCCGACACGCAGGGCGTGCCGTGGCACGACGAGTTCCCCGCCGACGCCATCGAGGCCGCCCAGCGCGACTCCGCCGCGGCCGGGCTGGTCCGGTACGCCGCGTTCCGCGACAGCGTCCTCGCCGGCGGCGCCGAGTTCCGCACGGTCGACGGCATCGCCCAGCTGGCCGGGGCCGGCACCGCCCCGGCCCACCGTCGCCACGGGGTCCAGTCCGCCATGCTCTCCGCCCGCCTCACCGACGCCCGGGCCGCGGGCTGCGACGTCGCGGTGATCGTCACCCAGCCCGGGTCGACGTCCCACCAGAACGCCCAGCGGCGGGGCTTCGACCTGCTCTACACCCGCGCGACCCTGGTGAGACAGCCGTGATCGACATCGCCCGGCACGACGGCCCCCGCGAGGGGGTCCGTCCGCTGTTCGAGCTCGCCGAGGACTCAGCGGACGAGCTGGACTCGTACATCGGGGCGGGCGACGTGCTGGTCGCCCGTCTCGGCGACGAGCCGGTCGGGCACCTGCAGCTCGTCCCGGGCGGGCGGCCCGACGAGCTCGAGCTGAAGAACATGGCCGTCACCGAGGAGCAGCAGGGTTCCGGGATCGGCCGCCGGCTGGTGTCCGCCGCGATCGAGCTGGCCCGCACGCGCGCGGTGCGCCGGATGACGGTCGGCACCGGGGCCGCCGATGTCGGCAACCTGCGCTTCTACCAGCGTGTCGGCTTCCGGATGTCCGCGATCGAGCGCGACGTGTTCGTGCCCGCCAACGGGTATCCGGAGGGCACCGTCGTCGACGGCATCGTGCTGCGCGATCGCGTGTGGCTCGACCTCGAGCTCCATCCCCCTCTCACGGTATAGCGGGCCGCCGGGCTTGCGGCAAGGCCCGGTCCGTGGGCCACCATTCCCGGCCGACGATCACCGTCGTGGTGGAACGGGGGAAATGGTGGACCGACTCGTCCTGGACCTCGGGGACATCGATCGGGACCGCGCGGCCGATGTCGGCGGGAAGGGCGTGAACCTGGGGGAGCTCTCACGGATCGACGGCGTCCGCGTTCCCCCCGGGTTCTGCGTGACGACGGCGGCGTTCCACCGGCACGTCGCGGCGTCCTCGTCGTGGGACGACCGACTCGATCGACTCGCGCGCCTCCGGCCCGACGACCGCGAGGCGATCGCCGCCCTCAGCGCCGAGGTCCGCGACGTGATCACCGGGCCGGCCGTGCCCGACGACGTGGCGGCCGCGATCACCCACGCACTGGACGGTGACGACGGGGTCGCGTACGCCGTCCGCTCCAGCGCGACCGCCGAGGATCTCCCGTCGGCGTCGTTCGCGGGCCAGTACGACACCTTCCTCAACGTCGTCGGTGCCGCGTCGGTCGTGGAGCACGTCCGCCGCTGCTGGTCGTCGCTGTTCACCGAGCGGGCCGTGACCTACCGCCTCCGCCAGGGCGTCGACCACCGGTCGGTCGGGATGGGCGTGGTCGTGCAACGGATGGTGACGCCGGACGCGTCCGGCGTGCTGTTCACGGCCGATCCCCTGACGGGCGACCGGCGGGTGACCAGCGTCGAGGCGGTCCTCGGCCTCGGCGAGGCCCTGGTGTCGGGAGTGGCGGACGCGGACCGCTGGACGGTGCGCGACGGCGTCGTCGTCGACACGACGGTCGCGACCAAGCAGGCCGCCGTCCGTCCCACCGCGGGAGGCGGGACGACGACGCAGGCCGTCGGGCCGGACGCGGTGCGGACGCCGGCGTTGACCGAGGCGCAGGTCGTCCGCCTGGCCGAGCTGGGCCGGCGGATCGAGGCGCACTTCGGGGATCCGCAGGACATCGAGTGGTGCCTGGTCGACGACGACGTCCAGGTCGTCCAGAGCCGACCGATCACGACGTCGTTCCCGGTCCCCGCGACCGAGGACGCGGAGTTCCACGTCTACATCTCGGTCGGGCACCAGCAGATGATGATCGACGCCATGACGCCGTTGGGCCTGTCGGTCTGGCAGATGACCACCCCGCTGCCCATGGCCGAGGCGGGCGGTCGGCTGTTCGTCGACGTCACCGGCCGGCTGGCCTCGCCGCCCCTGCGCGACGCGTTCATGGAGATGTGGGGCCAGGGCGACCCGCGGGTCCGCAACGCGTTGCAGACGGTGCTCGACCGCGGCGAGATCGTCGACGTCCCGGCGCCCGAGGGCGCCGCCGGAACGCCGGTCGGCGGTCCGCCGGCCATGATCGACCCCGACCCGGCCCTCGTCGCGGACCTGATCGCCCGTGGTCGGGAGTCCGTCGCGGTCGCCGCGGGGGAGATCCCCACCCACCACGGGCCGGAGCTGTTCGACGCCATCGCCGCGGACTTCCACGAGCTGCGGCGACTGTTGTTCGAACCCCGGAGCCACGAGGTGTTCATGACGGCGATGAACGCGACGTTCTGGCTCGAGGAGCACCTGCACGCGTGGCTGGGGGAGGAGCACGTGGCCGACACGCTGACGCTGTCCGTCCCGGACAACATCACCTCACAGATGGGGCTGGCCCTCCTGGACGTCGCCGACGTCGTCCGCCGGTCCCCGCAGGTCGTGGCCTTCCTGCGCGGCGTCCGGGAGGACGATCCCCTGGACGGCCTGCTGGAGCTCCCGGGGGGCCGCGAGTCCCTCGAGGCGCTGGATGCCTTCCTCGACGCCTACGGGATGCGCTGCGTCGGCGAGATCGACATCAGCAGGCCGCGGTGGAGCGAGCGCCCCGGCGCCCTCGTCCCCGTCATCCTCGGTCACGTCGACAACACCGAGCCGGGCGCCGGTCGGCGGCGGTTCGAGCAGGGCCGCGAGGACGCGCGGGCGAAGGAGCAGGACGTGCTCGAGCGCCTGCGGGCCCGGCCCGACGGCGAGCAGGCGGCCGGCGAGACCGCTCTGATGATCGAGCGGTTGCGGACGTTCACCGGCTATCGTGAGTTCCCGAAGTTCGGCATGGTCAGCCGCTACCAGATCTACCGGCAGGCCCTGCTGGGCGAGGCGGAGCGCCTCGTGTGCGAGGGCGTCCTCGGCGACCGGGAGGACATCTACTACCTCCGGTTCGACGAGCTGCACGAGGTCGCCCGCACCGGGCGGGTCGACGGCGACCTCGTCCGGGAGCGCCGACGGGCGTTCGCCCGGTACCGGGCGTTGACCCCTCCCCGCGTGCTCACCTCCCACGGCGAGTCCATCGTCGGCGAGCACCGCCGTGACGGCCTGCCGGCCGGCGCGCTCGCCGGGCTGCCCGTGTCCCGCGGCATCGTCGAGGGGCGTGCCCGCGTCGTCCTCGACCTCGCCGACGCCGACCTCCAACCCGGCGACATCCTCGTGACCGCCTTCACCGACCCGAGCTGGTCGCCCGCGTTCGTCGCGGCCGCGGGCCTCGTGACGGAGGTCGGCGGCACGATGACCCACGGCGCCGTCGTCGCGCGGGAGTACGGGCTGCCGGCCGTCGTGGGCGTGGAGGGCGCGACCCGGCGGCTCCACGACGGGCAGCGAATCCGCGTCGACGGCACGAGCGGGTGGGTCGAGGTGCTCACGTAGGGACCGGCAGCGCTCCGGCGAGGACGCCCAGCCGCTCGTGGGCGGCGGCGAGGGAGCGGGCCGCCGCCGGCCGGGCCTGCTCGTAGCCGGGGACGATCTCGGCCAGGGTCCGGTCCGCGACGACGATCTCGATGTTGCGGGCCGCGACGCCCTGCTTGGTGAGCCAGGACCGCAGGTAGGGCGCCAGGAAGTCGAGGTCCTCGGCGCCGCTGCCGGGTCCGTAGGCCCCGCCACGGGACGTCACAACCACCACTCGCAGATCGGCCAGCGACGACGAACCGTCGGCGCCGGTGAACACGCCGGGGAAGGTGATGCGGTCGATCCAGGCCTTGAGCGCCGCGGGGACGGCGAAGTTGTACATCGGGGCGCCCAGGAGCAGGACGTCACTGCCGCGCACCTCGTCGACGAGCGCGCGGGTCAGGTCCCACTCGCGCCGTTCGTCCTCGGTCTCGATCAGCTCGTCGTACCGGACCGGGGCGGGGACGCCGTGCTGCTCGACGCGGCGGCCCAACGCGCAGTACGCCGGACCGATCGGCGGCACCGGATCGGCGACGAGGTCGCGGTGGTGGTACTCGGCCCGGTCGTTGCCAGCGCGCCACGTCCGGGCGAACAGGTCGGTGAGCCGGCGGCTCACCGACTCCGCGGCACGATGGGCACTCGAGTCCAGATGCAGCAACCGCACCGACATCATCTCCTGTCACCTCGACGGTTCGTGGTTCGTCACCACCACGACGAACCGGGGACCAGGAAGGGGACCGATGCCCGGCGAGGATTCGGCGGCCGCACGCGCGTTCGTCGCGCAGCGCTCCGAGCTGCACGCCCTGGCCGCTCGCATGCTGGGCTCGAGCACCGACGCCGACGACGCCGTCCAGGAGACCTGGCTGCGCCTGGCGCGGACGCCCGACCCGGCGCTCATCGACAACCCCACCGGCTGGTTGCGCACCGTCGTGACCCGCATCTGCCTCGACACGCTGCGCGCCAGGCGTGCACGCCGCGGCGACGTCGCCCTCGACGAGGCCGCCGACGACGGCCCGGGTGTCGCCGACTCCCGGTCACCGGATCCCGCGGCGCAGGCCGTCCTCGCCGACGATGTGGGCCGGGCGCTCCTCGCGGTCCTGGACACCCTCGACCCCACCGAGCGGATCGCCTTCGTCCTGCACGACATGTTCGCGGTCTCCCACCACGACATCGCCGAGATCCTCGGGCGGAGCCCCGTCGCGACCAAGAAGCTGGCCAGCCGGGCGCGGCTCAAGGTCCGCGGCACCCCGACGCGACCCGGCCGGGACCTGGAGGCTCATCGACGGGTCGTGAGCGCCTTCCTCGTCGCCGCCCGGGCCGGTGACCTCGCCGCGATCCAGGCGGTCCTGGCCCCCGGACGTCGTCCGCCGCGCCGACCCCGTGGCCCTGCCGCCCGGTGCGCCCGCCGAGCTCCGGGGCGCCCGTGCGGTCGCCGAGGGCACCGTCCTGCTCGCCTCACGTGCGGCCGAGGCCGACCTCGCGCTCGTCGACGGCGCGCCCGGCCTGGTCCTCGCCCCGCGCGGACGCCTCGTGATCGCGCTGGTCTTCGTCGTCCGTGACGGCCTCGTCCAGGCCTACGACGTCATCGCCGATCCGGCCCGGCTCGCCGGGCTCGCCCTGGCCGTCCTTCCCTAGCCCGTGGAGGTGCCGCGTAGCGGCATCACCGTCGAGAGCAGGTGCTCCCATCGACTGATCGCCCGATCACGACGCCGATCCTGACGAAGATCACCAGGGTGACGAGCCCTGACCGCGGAGACCTCACGGGCTCGTCTTCCCGGCGATCATGGATCGGGCGGGTGGAGGACACGGTGCAGCCGGACAGCCGCGGCGAGCTCGCTGCTGCGGGACAGGACGGTGCGGCCGAGCGTCTCCTCGATGCCGTGGATCCGGTAGGCGACCGTGCGGTCGCTGACGTGCAGGACCGCCGCCGTGGACGCCGCGTTGAGGCCGGACCGCAGGTAGCTGCCGAGGGTGTCGCGCAGCCGGCAGCTCCGCGCGTCCGGCGCGGTCAACGGGCCCAGCTCGCGGTCGACGAAGCGGCGCGCGGCCCCGACGTCGTGCAGCAGCGCGGCCTCGAGCGCGACGTCGTCGTAGCGGGTCACGAGCTGCGGCAGGTGCCGGGCGACCCGGTGGGCGGCGAGCGCCTGCTCGTGGCTCTCGCGGAACCCCGAGATCCCCCACGCCGGCTCGCCGACCGCGAACCGGGTCCGGTCCGCAAGCGCGGCCCACCGGTCGTCCGGGCAGGCATCCCGACGCCGCGACGAGCCGAGCCACGCCCACACCGTCTCGTCGGTCATCGCGACGGTGAGCAGGCGTCGCTCGAGCCGGCGCGCCAGATCGCGGAGGGACGCGTCGGCCGCCGGCCCGGTGGCGACGACCGCGACGTGCTCCTGTTCGAGGCGGTACCCGAGCTCCGCGCTGTCGACGTCCGCCCCGCCGAGCACGTCACGCACCAGCTGGACGCGCCGCTCGATGCTGCTCCGGCTCACGCGCTGGCACTCGGTGGCGTACTCCGCGGACACCTCGCCCACCACGCGGTCCACGTACGCGAACAGGTACTTCGACCCGATCAGCGTGGCACTGTGCCGCTGCGCCGCGGACAGGTCCAGCTCCTCGATGAGAGCGAAGAACCGCTCGAGGGCGACCGCGTGGCCGATCCGGTAGGTGTGCAGCAGCGGCTCGAGGGCGATCCCGGCTCGGACCGTCGCCCGCGCCACGTCCATCGCCTCGGCGGGGGAGTGGCGCGGGGGCTGCCGGTCCCCGCCGAGCGCTTCCAGCGCGGCCCGGACGTTGCCGTAGCACGACCCGCGCAGCCCGTCCGCGAGCTCGGGCCGGGAGGCGGTGTCGAAGTCCGGCGCCTCGTCGCGCATCCGGACGAGCATCGTCGCCACGAGCCCGTCGATCTCGTCGTGCAGCCGACCGGCGACGAGACGCAGCGTCCCGTCGATCCCGGCGGCGCTCGTCGTCCTCACCCCAGCTCCCCTCGAGACGCGGCGAGTCCATGCTAGGGGCGCAACGCCTTCGGGAAACCGCAAATCCGGGCCGCGACCCTGCGGATCGCGTAGAGCGACCCGGCCCGGCACGCCGCCAGGCTCCAGGCATGACGACGACGATGATGCCCCGGGCCGTCGAGCTCCTGCGCCCGGGCGACGACGGGTACGACGGGGCGACGCGGGGCTTCTACACCTCCGCCCGGCCGGGTCTGCTGGTCCGGCCCCGCGGCCCCGACGAGATCGCGGCCGTGCTCGCGCGGGCCGCGCACGACGACCTCCGGGTGTCCGTGCGGTCGGGTGGGCACAGCCCCCTCGAGCACGGGCCCGACCCGCGCGAGGTGATGATCGACCTGACGCGGTGCGACGGCGTCGAGGTCCTCGACCCCGTACGCCGGCTCGTGCGCGTCGGGAGCGGCGCGACGTGGGGCCGGGTGGCCGCCGCGCTCGACCCGTTCGACTGGGGCATCAGCGCCGGCGACACGAACAGCGTGGGCGTCGGGGGACTGACCCTCGGCGGGGGCGTCGGCTGGATGGTCCGACGGGACGGCCTCGCGATCGACAACCTCGTCGGCGCCCGCGTCGTGACCGCCGACGGCCGGCTCCTGACGGCGTCCGAGCACGAGAACCCCGAGCTGTTCTGGGCGTTGCGGGGCGGCGGCGGCAACGTCGGCGTCGTCGTGGACCTCGACTTCGTCGCCCGGCCGGTCGGCACCGTGCGGTTCGGCACGGTGACCTACCGCGCCGACGACCCGGTGGCTCTGCTCGGCCGGTGGCGGGACGTGATGCGGTCCGCGCCCGACGAACTGTCCAGCACCCTGGCGCTGCCCCCGCACACGCCCGGCGCGACCCCCACGGCCACCGTGCTGGTCTGCCACGCCGGTGGTCCCGACGCCGCGACACCCGACGCGGCCATCGAGCCGCTGTTCCGGATCGGCACGGTGCTCGGGACGGATATCGGGTCGTGCCGGTACGCCGCGATCCTGGAGGATGCGGTCCCACCGGCCGGGGTGCGCCTCGTCGTCCGGAACGCGCTGGTGACGAGCCTCGACGACGCGGTGGCCGCGGCCATCGCCGGGTTCCGGTCCGGCCGGACCGCGGTGGCCGTCCGGAGTCTCGGTGGGGCGTTCGCTCGGGTTCCGTCGGACGCGACCGCCTTCGCCCACCGCGACGCGGAAGCGATGGTGGTCGGGCTGCTGATCGTCCCGAGCGGCACGACCGGACCCGAGGTCGAGGGCGCGCTCGTTCCCTGGCGGGCCGTCGCCGACCGGGGTGCCGGCACCTACGTCAACTTCCAGGGCTCGGCGACCGCCGAGGACCTGGCCGCGGCCTATCCGCCCCGGACCCTCGCCCGGCTCGCCGCCGCCAAACGCGCCTACGACCCCGGCAACCGGTTCGCGCACAACCACAACATCCGGCCGACCCACGACGACCCAGGAGTGAGGACATGACCAGCACCACGGCGAGACGGTTCGCGGCCGGACTCGCGGACGCGGTCGCCCGGTTCCCCGTCGCCGACCTGAGCGACCCCGTCACCGCCCGCCGCGACCTCGCCGCACTGGCGGCCGCGGCGCCGGCGCCCGACACGGCGGGGATGACGATCGAGGACCGCACGGTGCCCGGCGAGCCCGGCGTACCGGTCCGGATCTACCAGCCGCGCCGGGCGTCGGGCGCCCTGGTCTGGCTGCACGGCGGCGGCTTCGTCATGGGTGACCTCGAGACCGAGCACCCCTGGGCCGTCCGGCTCGCCCAGGGCGCAGGGGCGGTCGTGGTCTCGGTGGGCTACCGCCGGGCGCCCGAGCACCCGTTCCCGGCGGCGCTCGACGACGCCTACGCCGCCATGGCGTGGGCGGCGGACCACGCGGCCGATCTGGGCACCGACTCCGACCACATCGCGATCGGCGGCCACGCCGCCGGTGCCGGGCTGGCGGCCGCGGTGGCGTTGCGCGCCCGCGATCAGCGCGGGCCGTCGATCCGCTACCAGCTGCTCAACCAGCCCCAGCTCGACGACGCGCAGACGACGTGGTCGGCGCGCACGTTCACCGACACCCCGTTCATGACCCGCGACAAGGCGGCCGCGTCGTGGCGGCACTACCTGGGCTCCGCGCCCGCCTGCGCCTACGCCGCCCCGGCCCGGGCCGACGACCTCGCCGGCCTGCCCGCGGCCTACGTCGCGAGCGCGGAGTTCGACCCGAACCGCGACGAGGCGATCGAGTACGCCCAGCGCCTGCTGCGGGCGGGTGTCCCGGTCGAGCTCCACCAGTGGGCCGGCACGTTCCACGGGTCGGCGGCGGTCGTGTCCGCCGAGGTGTCCCGGCTCCAGATCGCCGAGCTCGGCGCCGTCCTGCAGCGGGGCCTGGCGTGACCGCGCGGGTCGAGCGGGTCATGGTCGTCGGCCTCGCCCTCGGCGGTGGTCCTGCTGGCGCGGCGCCGGGGATCCGTCGCTGCGCCCGCGCGGGTGGTGTGATCGTCCGGTGACCGTCGCGTGGCGGGTCGGGGTCGCCGGCGGCGCGCTCATGGGCGTGACGTTCGGGATGGCCCGCTACGCCTTCGGTCTGACGCTGCCCGCCGTCCGCACCGCGCTCGACGTGCCCGAGCTCGTCCTCGGGCTGATCGGCAGCGGCACCTTCGCCGGCTTCCTGCTCTCGCTCCTGGCCGCGCCGTCGCTCGCGCGGTGGAGGGGCCCGCGGGCCCCGACGACGGTGGGCGGCACGAGCGCGGCCGTGGGCTGCGGCCTCGTCGCCGTGGCGCCCTCCCCGGGGGTGCTCGCGCTCGGGGCGCTCGTCGCGGGGAGCGCGGCCGGCTGGGTCTGGGCCTCCTACTCGACGATCGTGGCCGCCGTCGCCGAACCGCCGCAGCGGCCCCGGCTGCTGGCCGGCATCACGACCGGGGCCGCCGCCGGCCTCGTCGTCGTCGGCGGACTCGCCCTGGTCGTCGACTCGTGGCGGTGGCTCTGGGCCGGGATCGCCCTGGCCGCCACGGCGGCGACCGCCGTGAACCGCTGGGCCGTGCCCTTCCTGGCGCCTGCCGAGGGCGCCCGGCTGCGGGTGCTGCGGCCCCACCGCGGTCTCGGGCGGCCGATCGGGTTCGCCGTCGTGCTGTTCGTCGGGGCGACCGCCTACTTCACCTACGCCACCGACGCGGCCGAGCGCGGCGGCCTCGGCCCGGCGGCCGGCGCCACGGTCTTCGTCCTGGTCGGCGCCGCGGGCCTCGCCGGGCTCGGCGCCGGCGTCCTGGCCGACCGCGCGGGTGGACGGGCGGTCGCGGTGACGGCGCTGCTCCTCCTCGGCATCGCCCTCGCGCTGCTCGGCCTGGGGTCGGGCTCGTTGCCGGCCGTGCTCGTGTCTGCCGCGCTGTTCGGCGCGGCGAACACCGTCGGGTCGGCCGCGCTGCCCATCTGGACCGCCACCCTCGTGCCCGACGATCCGGGCGCCGCGTTCACCACCACCCTCGTCGTCGGGTCGGTGGCCGCGACCCTCACCCCGGCGGTGATCGGGGCCGTCGTCCCGACGACGGGCCTGCGCGGAGTCCTGCTCGGCGTGGCGGGCCTCGTGGCGACGACGGCGGTCGTGCTCCGGCTCTCGGGCGAGCGCCGCCAGCCCGGTGACCGCTCGGACGTGTAGGTCACCGCAGAGCGCTGACGACGACCGTGATCAGGGCGAGGACCTTGACCAGCTCGAGGCCGATGTAGGCGTGGTGGGCGTGGGACCGCGGCGCCTCGGTGTCGCCGACGAGCACCCGGTCGGACCGGCGGGTCAGCGCGGGGCGCACGGCGACCAGCTGGACGGCGAGCGCCAGCACCGCCACGACCCCGGCCACCGCCATCGCGGGGGGCCGCGCGCCGAGCAGGGCCGCGACGACGATCGCTGCCGCGAGCGCGACCTCGATGCGGTTGAGCACGGCGAACACCCGGCGCCCGATCCCGAGCCCGATCGGCAGCGTCACACCGGGGGCCCGGAACTTCACCGGTGCCTCGACGAACGAGATCGCGAGCACCATGCCGAGCCACACGGCCGAGAGGGCGCCCACCACGACGTTCACGGCTCACCCGGGGAGCGGATCATCGAACCCGGGCGTCGACGGGTCGGCCGAGCTCGGCCGCGAGGGCCGGCGGGAGGTCGTGCAGCTCCACCCGGGCCTCACGGGCCAGGCACCGGATGCGCAGCCGTCCGATCGCCCGGGCCAGCGTGCCGTCGCAGCGCTCGAGGCCCGAGAGGTCGATGGCGAGCTCGTGACGCGCCAGGCTCGGCACCTCGTCGGACAGGGCCTGGAGCACGTCCCGCGCGCCGCGGTCGAAGCGTCCCCGGAGGGCGAGGGCGATGCAGCCCGGGCCGTAGCGGCGGATCCCGAGAGCACCGCACCCGTCGGGGGTCGCGGGCCGGGCGTGGGCGACGGCCTCGGCGACGGCGAGGCGACGACGCTGGGCCAGGTCGGCCGGTGCGTCGACCTCGTCGATCCACAGGTCGTGCCACGGACGGACCGGGACGTGCGGGGCGTGCACCATCCGACCTCCTCGAGAGCCATTCAACATCAGGACCCGACGGACCGCTCCCGGCCCTCGGGCCGGCGCGGTCGCCGCGCGAGGTCCCGCTCCGGGCGGACGGCCCCGAGATTCCGACCACACACCGCGGCGGCGAGCACCTCGGCGAGGTGCACCGGCGTGCGGTCCACGTCCGACTGCTCGATCTGGGTCCGGCAGCTGTAGCCGTCGGCGATGACGAGGGTCCCGGCGTCGGTCTCGCGCAGGATCGGCAGGAGCTTGTCCTCCGCGCACGCCATCGACACTTCGTAGTGCCCGTCCTCGAAGCCGAAGTTGCCCGCCAGGCCGCAGCACCCGGCGTCGAGTACCTCGAGGTCGACGCCCGCCGCCGCAGCCACCGCCCGGTCCGCGTCGGTGCCGAGCACGGCGTGCTGGTGGCAGTGCGGCTGCATCACCGCACTCCGGTCGAGCTGCGTGGCCGGCCGCCAGTCGGGCGCCTTCGCGTGGAGCAGCTCCGCGAGGGTGTAGGTCTGCGCGGCCAGGCGGTGGGCGTCCTCGTCGCCGTGCATCAGCTCGGGCAGGTCGGACCGGAACACCGCGGTGCAGCTGGGTTCGAGCACCACCACGGGAGTGCCGTCGCGCAGCTGCGGGCGCAGCACCTCGAGCGTGCGGCGCAGCACCCGCTGCGCGACCGGCAGCTGCCCCGTGGAAATCCAGGTCAGGCCGCAGCACACCTCCGCGTGGGGCACGGTGACCTCGAAGCCCGCGGCCTCGAGGACGGTGACCGCCGCGCGCGCGATGGCGGGCTGGAAGGCGTCGGTGAAGGTGTCCGGCCACAGCAGGACCCGGCCCCGGGGGTGCGACGGCTCGGGCACCTGGGGGCCGCGCCGCGCGAACCACGCGGTGAAGCGCTCCTCGGTGAAGGCGGGGATGTCCCGCTGCTCGGCGACGCCGCCGGCCTTCTTGACCAGCCGTTCGAGTCCGGGCGTGGCCGTGATCCGGTTGACCAGCCGGGCCAGCGGTGCGGCCCGGGTGGCCAGGCGCGCCCACACCGGGAGCCAGCCCATGGACCAGTGGGCGAGCGGGCGGCGCCAGGCCCGGCCCGCGTAGTGGTGGGAGAGGAACTCGGCCTTGTAGGTGGCCATGTCGACGTCGACCGGGCAGTCGCTCTTGCAGCCCTTGCACGCCAAGCACAGGTCGAGCGCGTCGCGCACCTCGGTCGAGCGCCACCCGTCGGTGATGACCTCGCCGCGCATCATCTCGAACAGCACGCGGGATCGGCCGCGGGTCGAGTGCTCCTCCTCCCGGGTGGCCCGGTAGCTCGGGCACATGACCCCGCTCTCGTGCCCCCGGCAGTGGCCGATGCCCACGCAGCGCGACACCGCACCGGAGAACCGGTGGCCGTCGTCGGGGTAGGCGAAGTAGGTCGTGGGCTCCCAGGGGCGGTAGTCGCTGCCCTGGCGCAGGTCGGCGTCGAGGCGCCGCGAGTGCACGATCTTCCCGGGGTTCATCTTCTCGCCCGGATCGAACAGGGCCTTGAGCTCGCCGAACGCCGCCACGATCTGCTCGCCGAACATGATCGGGAGCAGCTCGCCACGGGCCTGCCCGTCGCCGTGCTCGCCCGAGAGCGACCCGTCGTACGACGCGACGAGGTGCGCGGCCTCGACGAGGAAGGACCGGAAGTCGGCGACGCCGCCCGCGGTACCCAGGTCGAAGGGGATGCGGCAGTGCACGCATCCCTGGCCGAAGTGGCCGTAGACGGCGGTCTCGCCGAGGCCGTGGCGCTCGAGCAGGTCACGGTAGTCGCGCAGGTAGTCGCCGAGGCGGTCCGGCGCGACCGCCGCGTCCTCCCAGCCCGGGTGGGTGGGGGAGTCGAGCGGGGGGTAGGCCGTGGCCCCGAGCCCGGCCTCCCGGGCCTCCCAGAGCTGCTGCTCGGACAGCGGCCGGTCGAGCACCTTGGCCGTCGGGGGATCGTCGCGGCGCCGCAGCTCGTCGACCAGCCCCTGGGCGGCCCGGTCGACGGCGTCCTGGTCGTCGCCGGAGAACTGTGCCATGAGCCAGGACTCGCCCCGCGGCAGCTCGGCGATGGCCTCGTCGGCCAGCGACTCGTTGCGCTCCAGCTCGACCAGCCGGGAATCGATGCCCTCCAGTGCCGAAGGGCCGTGGGCGACCACCGCGGGGACGTCGGACCCGGCCGCGACGATGTCCGGGTAGCCGAGAACCACCAGCGCCGACGCCGACCGCGTGGGGAACAGCTCGATCTCGGCCTGCAGGACCGTGACCAGCGTGCTCTCGCTGCCGACGAGGGCCTTCGCGACGTCGAAGCCCTGTTCGGGCAGGAGTGCGTCGAGGTTGTAGCCCGAGACGCGCCGGGGGATGTCCGGGTAGCGGGCCCGGATCTCGTCGGCGTACCGGTGGCGCAGGTCGCGCATCCCGCGGTAGAGCTCGGCCCGCCGGCCGCCCTCGGCGAGGATCCGCGCGTACTCCTCGTCGCTGGTGGGGCCGACCCAGCAGCGCAGCCCGTCGTAGGTGACGATCTCCAGCCGGC
>JAICLN010000096.1 GCA_025925615.1 Actinomycetospora sp.
ACCGCCGTGCCGCAGATCGCGTGGCTCGTGCGTGCGATCGACATCAATTCACTCCCCGTGGCCGAGACATTCCCCGTCCAGTTGACGCATGGCGTCCGCAGAGGTTCATCCGAGTGCGCCACCGCGACTCTCGGGCGGTGAGTGGCCGTCCGTGCCCCCGCAGGATCCCGCCGTGCCGTGCCCGGCCTCGTCATCCGTGGCCACGGCGCGGGCACCGTACCGGACCGTGATTCGATGGACGGGCATCGGTCGCCGACTCCGGGAGGAGCCCCAGAGCGTGTCCACGGGCCATCGCGAGCTCGCGGTGCTGATCGTCTCCCACCGTCGCGCCGACCTGCTCGATCGCGCGCTCGCGAGCGTCGAGAAGTGGCTGCCGGGCTGTCCCGTCCACGTGTGGGACAACCGTTCGCCGGACTCCCCGGCGGTGGCCGGGCTCGCCGCCCGCCGTCCCGACGTCACGTGGACCTTCTCCGCGAGCAACGTCGGGTACGCGACCGCGGTCAACCAGCTCGTGGCCCGGGCCGGCGCCCGGGACGTCCTGACGCTGCCGCCCGCCGCCGAGCTGCTGGGCCCGCTCACCCGGGCGCGTGAGGAGCTCGCGCGCCCGGGCGTCGCGGTCGTCGCGCCGACCGTCGAGGACCTCGACGAGCCCTGGGACGTGGCGCGGCTCCCGCCGACGGTGCTGCGTGGCCTGGCCGCCGTCGCGGGTGTCGACCGGGCACTGCGGGGACGGTGGCCGAGCGAGCTCCACCGGCACGCGCCCCGGGAGGTCGACGGCTGGTTGGCCGGCGGCTGCGTCCTGGTGTCGCGCGCCGCGTGGGAGGACGTCGGCGAGCTCGACGACTGGTTCTTCGTCCACGGGCAGGACGCGGCGTGGCAGCGCACCGCCCGGGAGCGCGGCTGGTCGCTGCGGCTGGTCGACGACGACGGTCCGGGGGTCCGTCTCGGTACGACCGGACCGGACGACGATCCCTGGGTGCGGCGGGGCGAGGATCTGCGCCGCGCGGCCCGGGCCCTCGTCCTGGGGACCGGCGCCGACCACGGGCCCGGCGGGAACGGCGGACGGGGCCGCGTCTTCTCGGCGGGTGCCCTCGCCGTCGACCACGTGGTGCCCGCACGACGCGCCGACCGGAGGCGTCGTCGCGTCGCAGACGCCGACCGCGCGGGCGGGCGACCGTCGGTCGTGATCGTCACGAACGGCGTCGCGCTCGGCGGTGCGGAGCGTCAACGCGTCCAGCTCGCCGGCGAGCTCGTGGAGCGCGGGCACCCGGTGACCATCGTGTGCATGCAGCACCTGGGGGTTCTGCTCGGTGAGCTCGACCCGCGGGTGCGCGTGGTCTTCCAGCCCTGGTGGCAGCCGGTGGTCGACGTCGGCACCGAGGACGCGATCGTGATCGGCGGCGGCACGCGCACCGAGATCGGCTTCGCGACGGCGTGGCGGGCCCAGGCCCGGGTCGTGGGCGGGCGCCGCTGGTGGCTGCCCGCCCTGCACGACCCCGCGCAGCTCGACCGGCCGACGTTCTCGGAGAGCCAGGCCCGGGCGCTGCGCGGTGCCGACGCGATGCTCGTCCTCTCCGCGCAGCACCACCGCGACCTGACCCGTCACCAGCGCCTCAACGACACCGTGATGGCCGTGCCGAACGGCATCCCGGTCGTCGAGCCGGTCCCGTTCCGCGCCGACCCGGCCGGTCCGCTGCGCTTCGGGATGCTCTCGCGCATCAAGGAGTACAAGAACCCGCAGCTGCTCGTGCAGGCCCTGGACGCCCTCGGTGCGGACCGGCGCCGGGAGTGGACGCTGGACATCTTCGGCGAGGGCCCCGACCGCGAGCGGCTCACCGCCGAGAGCCCCGCGCACCTCGCCGACCGGGTCCGCTGGCGCGGCCCGTCCCCGGGTCCGGACGACGCGTTCGCCGAGATCGACGTGCTGTGCCTGCCCAGCGGGTTCGAGGCCTTCCCGATGGCCATCGTCGAGGCCATGACACGGGGCCTGCCGGTGATGGCCTCGGCGAGCGGCAGCGTGCCGGAGATGGTCGACCACGGGCGGGCCGGCGTCCTCGTCGAGCCGGTCACCCGCGAGGCGTGGACGGCCGCCCTGGACACCGTGCTCGCCGACCGGGACCGGATCGCGGCCCTCGGCGAGGCCGGGCGCGCGCGGGCTCTGGAGCGCTACACCGTGGCGGCGATGGCGGACGGGTACCAGCGGGCGTTCGCCCGCGTCCTGGGCCGGCCGGTGCCGGGCGGTCCGGACGGTGCGGCCGTGGTCCTCGAGGGCGGCGACCGACAGCACTGACGCCCGACCATGCCGACGTCAGCGAACCGACGACGCTTCTGTTGGACAATCGCGTCCCGTCAGTGCCGGTGCCACATCGCCGTGAGGGTCCGGAATCGTCGTCGGGAGTCCGCGGGCACCGTCGTCGTCCGCCCCGTCCGCCAGGCGTGCACCCACGCCGGCATCCGCGCGGCGAGGGCGTCGTCCAGCTCCTCGCCCGGGCGCCGGAGCAGGTCGTCGGCCACCCCGGGCTGCGCCCCGACGAGCCGCGCGAGGTCGCGCGGAGGGACGGCGGACGGGAGCACCGGGACGCCGTAGCGCCGGGACAGGGCCGCCCGCTGCTCGGCGGGGATGACGGGGCCGGTGACGAGGAAGCGCGGGTAGCCGTGGGAGGCGCGCCAGCCGCGGGTCCCCTCGACGACGTGCCCCCACAGCGCGACCGCGCCGAGCACCTCGTACTCCGACGGGCCCCACTCCAGCACCCGCGGGTCCGCGACCGCGTAGAGCCCGCAGCGGCAGTGGTCGCCCGGTGGCGAGTGGTCCCGGGACCCGCACGAGGCGACCAGCGGCCGGCGCGCGGGCCAGAGCGTCCCGGCCAGCGGTCCGACGAGCTCGGCCCGGCGCTGCGCCCGGCGGCCGATGCGCCACGTCCGCCACCCCAGGACGCCGTCCGGGACGTCGGGGACCTCGGCGTCGCGGGCCCCCGCGGCGGCGTCGGGCCGTGGCGGGAGCGGGTGGGTCACCGAGCGGGGTCGGGGCGGGCGGCCTCGACGTCGCGCTCGGCCGGCTCCGGGGCGATCGGCGCCCGGTCGGCGGCGGTGGGCTCGTGCACCGGCGAGGCCTCGCCCGGTACGGGCGAGCCGAGGGGTTCCGCGGTGAAACGCCGGCGGACGGGTCCGATCTCCATGACCGGACACGCTGCCATCCCGCGGGTCGCGAGACCAGGGATGTCGGACCGCCGGGCCGGGGTCACACCGGCTCGTCCGGCCGCTCCCACGGCCTGATCGACCAACCGACTGCGCCTGTTGCCCGCCGTTCAACGCCGGCCGGACGAACTTTCGATCCGGACCCGATCCTGGCGCGGATGCCTCGACATGACCGTGACGTCGCATTCCGGCCCGGACCCGCTGGCCGCCGTGCCGTTGCTGGCGGAGGCCGGCGTCAGCGTGTACTGGCAGCAGCTCGAGGGGCGGACGGCCTGGGTGGCCGACGCGGACACCCGCGAGGTGTGGATCTCACGCTCCGTACCGCGTGACGCCGTGCTGCGGGCCCTCGTCGAGGCCCTCGGGTACCTCGACGAGGCCACCGAGCGCGCGCCCGCCGCCCCCGCCGCCCCGCGGCTGGTGCACTCGGCGGCCGAGGCCGAGCAGCCCCGCTGCCGCGACACCCCGGCCCTGCGCGTGGTCCGCGACGGGTGAGGACGACGGGTCAGCTCGCCGACCCGGCCGCGGGGGAGTCCAGCAGGAACGCCGCCCGCACTGGCACCCCGTCGAGCTCGTAGGGCAGGAAGCGCACGTCCGGGTCGGTGGTGACGACGACGAGGCCGTCCACCGCAGGGTGCGCCGCGTGCTGCCGCAGCCGGTCGGTCAGCGAGGCGCTCACGCCCTCGGTGGCCAGCACGATGCCGACCGAGGCCTCGACGCGGGGGAAGGGCTCGGCCACCAGCAGCGAGAGCCGCTCCCGTGCGTCGGAGGGGAAGTTCCGCAGCGTCACCAGCCCGGCCCCGGTGAGGACGAGGGCGATCATGCCGAGGACCGAGGCGGAGTCGAGGTGCGCGAACGCCGTGCCCTCGATCAGCTCGACGACGCGCTGGGTCAGCGGTTCCACGTACACGTCCGCCACCACCGTTCACCCCGCCGAGCGTGCCCGCCCGCCGCCGGCACACCGACACCGAGTATCACCTGTCGGGGCCCGCAGGGCGATCCCCTCGTCGTCCGAACCTGCGGCGTGTCGGGCGGCTCGCGGGTCAGGCGGCCGGTGAGTGGTCCGTGGCGCGGGCGGCGAGCACCTTGCCGTCGGTGAACCGCACGCCGTCGGCGCACCGGGCCTCGACCGCGCCGCCGCCGAACTGCTCGGCGTAGAGCTGCGCGTAGAGGCCCCCGCGGGCGAGGAGCTCGTCGTGGGTGCCCTGCTCGACCAGCCGGCCGTGGTCGAGCGCGAAGATCACGTCGGCGGACAGGATCGTCGAGAGCCGGTGGGCGATCGCGATCGTCGTCCGTCCCGACATCACCGTTTCCAGCGCCTGCTGGACCAGCCGCTCGCTGGTGGTGTCCAGGGCGGAGGTGGCCTCGTCGAGCACCAGGATGCGGGGGTCGGAGAGGATCACCCGCGCGATGGCGACGCGCTGCTTCTCCCCGCCCGAGAGCCGGTAGCCGCGCTCGCCGACCATCGTGTCGTACCCGTCGGCGAGGCCCTCGATGTGCTCGGCGATGTCCGCGGCCCGCGCGGCGGCCCGGATCTGCTCGTCGCCGGCGTCCGGGGCGGCGTAGCGCAGGTTCTCGGCGACGGTCGCGTGGAACAGGTAGCTCTCCTGGGTCACCATCCCGACGAGGCCGGGCAGCGACGCGAGGGTGAGCTCGCGGACGTCGGTGCCGTCGAGGCACACCGCGCCGGCGTCGACGTCGTAGAGCCGCGGGACCAGCGACGACAACGTCGTCTTGCCCGCCCCGCTCGGCCCGACGACCGCGGCGAGCTGACCGGGCGCGATCCGCAAGGACAGGTCCTCGAGCGCCCAGGGGCCCACGTCGTCGGGATCCGCGCTGTCGGCCGGGTACCGGAACCGGACGTCTCGGAACTCGACCTCGCCGCGCGCGTCCGCCTTGGCGAGCGGGCGCGCGTCGGGGGAGTCCTGCAGCGACGGGACGAGGTCGAGGTACTCGAAGATGCGCCCGAACAGCGCCAGCGAGGTCTGGACGTCGAGCGAGACGCGCAGCAGGTTGACGATCGGGAACAGCAGCCGCGTCTGCAGCGTCGTGAACGCGACGAGCGTGCCGGCGGAGATGCCGGTGTCGCCGCGCGACGCGAGCACTCCGGCCACCAGGTAGACGACCGCCGGGATCAGCGCGAAGAAGCCGGTGACGACGGCGAAGAACGACTGCCCGCTCATCGTCTGCCGGATCTGCAGCGTCGTCTGCCGGTCGTTCTCGGTGCGGTAGCGCGCGATCTCCTGGTCCTGCCGCCCGAACACCTTGGCCAGGAGCACCCCGGACACCGACAGCGTCTCCTGGGTGATCGCGCTCATGTCCGACAGCGACGACTGCGTCCGCGCCGCGATCTTCCGCCGGACCCGGCCGACGCGGATCTGCAGCACGAGGAACACCGGCAGCAGCACGAACGCCACCAGCGAGAGCTGCCACGACAGCGCGAGCATCGCGATCACCGAGGCGACCACGGTCACGACGTTGCCGAGGATCGACGAGGCGGTGTCGGTCACCACCGACTGGACGCCGCCGACGTCGTTGTCCAGCCGCGACTGGATCGACCCGGTCCGCGTGGACGTGAAGAACCCGAGGTGCATCCGCTGCAGGTGCGCGAAGAGGCGGTCGCGCAGTGACTGCATGACGCGGTTGCCGAGCACCGTCGTCAGGTAGGTCTGGCCGATCCCGATGACCGCGGACACCGCGGCGATCGCGATCATCAGGCCGACCAGGAGCGTCAGCAGGCCGAGCCGCGGACCCCCGGGGACGAACAGCGCGTCGTCGAAGACCCGCTGGGTGAGGAACGGGGTGACGACGCCGAGGGCCGACGTCGTGAGGATCGCGAGACCGATCAGCGTGAGGCGCCCGCGGTAGGGCACGAACAGCGCGAGCGCCCGCCGTCCCGTGGTGTCCTTCGCCGCGTCGGCCATGGCCGGAGAACCTACCGATCGGCGACGAGGGCCGAGGCGACCTCGGCGCCGAGGGCCACGTTGCCGCGGTACACCGCGACGTTGACCTCGAGGCTGCGCCCGGCCGTCGAGCGGCGGATCCGCTCGAGGAGGTACGGCGTCGTCGCCTGGCCGGTGATGCCCTCGTCGCCGGCGCCGTCGAGGGCCTCGTCGAGGTCGCGACGGTGCTCGCCGACGTCCAGCTGCGCGTCGGCGGCGACCGGGTTGGCCAGCAGGACGGCACCCCGCAGCCCGAGGGCGTCGCGCGCGCGCGCGACGGCGGCCGCCTCGTCCGGGGTCTCCACCCGGGCGGGCACCCCGACGCCGGCGTCCCGCACGTAGAAGCCGGGGAACGCGTCGGTGCGGTAGCCGAGCACGGTGACGTTGAGGGTCTCCAGCCGTTCGAGCGTCGCGGCCACGTCGAGGATCGACTTCACCCCGGCGGACACGACGAGGATCGGGATCCCGGACAGCGCGACGAGGTCGGCGGACTCGTCGAACGTGCTCGACGCCCCGCGGTGGACCCCGCCCAGGCCGCCGGTGGCGAACACCGCGATCCCCGCCCGAGAGGCGAGCAGCGCGGTCGCGGCGACCGTCGTGCCGCCGTGCCCGCCGCGGGCGACGACCACCGGGAGGTCGCGGACGCTCACCTTCGCGACGTCGTCGCAGGTGCTCAGGGACTCGAGCTGCACCGCGGTCAGTCCGACCGTGGGGCGGCCGTCGGCGACGCCGACGGTGGCCGGCACGACGTCCGCGGCCCGCAGCAGCGCCTCGGCCTCCCGGCCCACCTCGAGGTTGCGGGGCCGGGGCAGGCCGTGGGTCAGGATCGTCGACTCGAGGGCGACGACGGGACGGCGGTCGGCCACCGCCGCCCGGACCTCGTCCGACACCACGATCGACGGCTCCACGCTGCTCCCCTCGCCCCGGACTCCGCGAGACTGTCACGGACGACGGGTGGTGAGGGCGGTGGCCGGGAACCGGGACGGGCAGATCGAGTCGGTCACGTGGAACCCCACGACCGGCTGCGACCGGGTCAGCCCGGGCTGCGACCACTGCTACGCGCTCACCTTCGCGCGCCGGCTCCAGGCGATGGGCAACCCCCGCTACCGGAACGACGGCGACCCGCGGACCAGCGGCGAGGGCTTCGCCCTCACGCTGCACCCCGACGTCCTCGACAAGCCCCTGCACTGGCGCCGGCCGCGGCTGGTGTTCGTCGGATCAATGAGCGATCTGTTCCACCCGCGCATCCCGGAGTCGTTCCTCGCCGAGGTGATCGGGGTGATGGCGCGGGCCGAGCAGCACGTGTTCTACGCGCTGACCAAGCGGCCGGCCCGCGCCGTCCACGTGCTGGGCCGGCTCGCCCCGCGGCCGCTGCCACACGTGTGGTGGGGCACCACCGTCGAGGACGCCGACCACGTCGGGCGCGCCGACCTGCTGCGCGCCACCCCGGCGGCGAAGCGCTTCCTGTCGCTGCAGCCGCTGCTCGGACCGGTCCCCGACCTCGACGTGACCGGGCTCGACTGGGTCTACGTCGGCGGCGAGTCGGGTCCCGGGGCCCGGCCGATGGAGGCCGACTGGGTACGGGACGTCCGGGACCGCTGCGTGGCCGCCGGGGTGCCGTTCCTGTTCACGCAGTGGGGCGGCCGCACCCGCAACGCCGGCGGCCGGGAGCTCGACGGACGGACCTGGGACCAGATGCCGCCGCTGCCGCCCGTGCTGCGCACCGGAGCGGCCCTCCGTCCTAGGGTGGAGCCATGACGGCCTTCGGTGGGGTGTTCCGTGGTCCGAAGATCGAGGGCGTCGAGGGGTCCGAGGACAACGGTGAGCGTGGCCGCGTCCTCGGCCTCGACCTCGAGAGCGGCGTCGTCCGTGTGCAGGCGCCGCGCCGCGAGACTCCGGAGACCGAGGAGACCGAGGAGGCCGCGGACCCGCCGGCGGAGTGACCTCGACCGTGGCGCCCGTCGGCGGCGTCGATCGGGTCGGCGAGGGCGGCCGGGCTGAGTCGTTCCCGTCGTGGAGCGGTTCCGGCGAGGGCCCGGCGGCGGGAAACGCCGGGCGACGGCGGAGAGCACCTCAGAGGTCGTAGCCCCGGCGGAGCAGCATCGCGGCCGCGCGCCGGTTCCCGGCGGGGTCCATGGCCTCGACGCCGAGCGCGGAGTTGACGCGGTTGGCGATCTCGAGCAGGGCCGCGGCGTGGGCGGCCTCCCGGATCGCGTCGTCGCTGATGCCCGCTGCGCGCAGCGGCTCGAGGTCGGCGGCGGTGAGGGCATCCGGGGCGGCGGAGAGCCGGCGCACGAAGGTCACCATGGCCGACAGGGCCGGCTCGGCCTCGTCTCCCGTCCCGTGCACGAGGGCGTCCACGACGGGATCGCCCAGGCAGTCGGCAGCGATCCGGGAGTGGACGCCGACGCAGTAGCCGCACGCGTTGGCGGACGAGACCGCCGCGCCGAACAGTTCGCGCTCGCCGATCGCCCAGTGCCCCGGTCCCCGCATCACGACGTCGCCGTAGCGGCCGAGCGGCGTCCCGAGCAATCCCGGCCGGAACATCAGCACCTTCACGAACCCCGGCGCGTCCCCGCGGTAGACGATCCGCAGCGCACGGCCGACCAGGCGGGCCTTGAGCCCGCGCCCCCGGCGGATCGCCCGGAGGCGGATCACGACGGCTCCGCGAGCAGCCGCTCCACGGTCCGCAGCCTCGCCGCCCCGGCGGCGAGCGCCGCGGCGACGACGCACTCGAACACGGCGTCCTCGCCGTACCCGGCCCCGAGCACCGCCGCGACGTCCTCGTCGGTCACCGCGAGGCCGCCGCCGGCGACCTTCGCGGCGAGGTCGGCCAGGGCGGCGGGTGGAGCGCTCCCGACGACGAGTGACTCCCGCACGGTCGAGGGCAGGACCCCGGGCCCGTGCACGACCGCGGCCACCAGGTCCTTGAAGCGTCGATCCCGCAGCGCGGCCGCCGCCGTCACGTCGTCGTCGAGCGGAGCTGCGCCCACGTGTCCGGACCTCCATCGGCTCCGCGGCACACCCGCACCCCGGGACACGCGACGCTGGTGCGCGAAGATCGCGATCGAGCGGACGACCGGGTAACGACTCGACATCCGACCCGCCGCCGACGGAGGCCCCAGGACGGCGAGGAGCGAACCATGGTCGAGGACGATCCCACGGCGCCCCGAGGCCGGGGACGACGAGAGCTGCTCGCCGGTGGGCTCGCGGCGGGCCTCGGCGCGGTCCTCCCCGGATGCGGCCGGTCCGGCCCGACCCCGGCGGGCCCACCACCCGCCGGGCCGGACCCGGACGCCGGACGAACGCCCTCGGCGGTAGCGGCCCGCTGCGGTTGTCGCTCGCGATTCGGTTGTGCAATGCTGGTCGCTCGGTGGTTGACGCGTGCAGCCGCATCGGATGCGTCGTCGAAGGTGGCACTGATGCCGGATTCCCCCTCGGGCGCCGTCTCCCCGACCCCCGCCACGGGCGCTCCGCCGGGTGGCCACGGTGGACTGGCGCCGTGGCCCGGGCCGGATCCGGCCGACCTCGCCGACGGCTCGCTGGTCGTCTCGGCGACGAGCCCGCGGGCCGGGGTCGTGGTGGCCCGCGCGATCGGGGAGATCGACCTGCTGACCGCGCCGGGCTGGCGGCTGGTGCTCGCCGCGGCGGTGCGCATGCTGGGGTCCGGAGCCGGTCGAGGCTCCCGATTGGTCTGCGACCTGTCGCCGGTGACCTTCCTCGGGGCGTCCGGGCTGGACGTGCTGGTGGATCTGGCGGAGCAGTGCGGGCAGGCCGGGGTCGACCTCCGGGTGGTGGCCGGCAACCGCCGGGTCACCCGCGTGCTCCGGCTGTCCACGCTGGACCGCCACCTCGCCGTCGACGACCGGATCGAGCGCGCCGTGGGTTGAGGGGCGGGCTCACGCGTCCGTCGTCGGCCCGGCCCCGCCAGGTGCCCGCTGATCAGCGCGACGCGGCCCCGCCCGATGGTGTTCGCTCGGGAGACGCCCGCCGACGAGGAGGTCCCGCCCGTGTTCGACCTGATCCCGCGTCCCCGCCGCGAGGTCGCGCCCGGGGTGGTGCACGTGCCGGGCTGGCTCGACGAGGGCCGCCAGACGGAGTTGGTCCGGGCGGCCCGGGGCTGGGCCGCGGAAGGACCCGGGGCGCGGCGGGCGACGCTGCCCAGCGGGCACGAGATGAGCGTGTCGGCGGTGTGCCTGGGCTGGCACTGGATTCCGTACCGGTACTCGGCCACCCGCGACGACCAGGACGGCTCGCCGGTGACGCCCTTCCCGGCGTGGCTCGCCGCGCTGGGCGCGGACGCGGTGACCGAGGCGTACGACGCCGAGGCGGGCCGGGCGTACCGCCCCGACGTGGCGCTGGTGAACTTCTACCGCGGCGACGCCCGGCTCGGCATGCACGTCGACCGCGAGGAACGCGCTCTCGACCCGGTGGTGTCCCTGTCGCTGGGGGCCGCCTGCGTGTTCCGGGTGGGCAACACCGAGAACCGCGGTCGGCCCTGGACCGACGTCGTGCTGGAGTCCGGCGACCTCATCGTCTTCGGGCGCGAGAACCGGCTGGTGCACCACGGGGTGCCGCGGGTCCTGCCCGAGGTCCCCGCTCCGCCGATCGGCACCGCCGAGGACGAGCGGATCAACCTGACGCTCCGGGTGTCGGGGTTCGGAGGTGACCCCAGGGGTGGGGTGCGCGCCGCCCGGCCCGGCATCGAGGAGTCCGCGGCGTGTCCGACGATGCGGTCGTCCTCCTCGTAGAACGCGTCCATCGCTCGCCAGGCGAACGCGACCCGGCCGTCGAGGATGTCCGCGTGGGCCGGCAGGGCGACGTGCTGCCAGGCGGCCCGGGCGACGGCCGAGCCGCCGCACCGGCGTCGCGGGCGGCGAGGACCGTGGCCCGGGCGATGCCACTGCCACGGCCCACGACCGGCACCGTGCGCCCCGTCAGGGGTGCCTCCGCCGGAGACGTCCGGGGGAAGTCCTGGGTGGTCACGCCGATTCCTCCGCGCGGGGTCGGACGGTCGCGGTGTCCGGCGCGCTCTCGAGCAGGACGTGCAGCACCTCGTGCATGTCTAACTCCCATGAATGGTCGCGCAGGTTAGAACGCACCGGATGAGACACCGCGGCTTCTACCACCCCGGGCCTGGGCCCGGTGCTCCTGACCGGCTCCGTGGCCACCGTCGCCGCCGCCGTGGCCACCGCGGCCGTCGCCGCGGCCGGCCAGGCGATCGGGATCACCACCGAGGTCGGCGGCGCGCCCATCCC
>JAICLN010000076.1 GCA_025925615.1 Actinomycetospora sp.
CAGGCCCGCACGGCAGCGGGCCTGCTCGGCGGCACCCACTACCGCGCGTTCAGCCCGTCGGAGGTCTCGCCGGAGAACTGCCTGCTCACCGGGGCCGGCGCCCGGTACCTGGACTTCGAGTGGGGCTGCTTCCGCGACGTGGCGCTGACCGCCGCGTCGGTCCGACTGCCGTTCCCCGGGTGGGGCCGGCCCGCCGTGCTCCCCTCCGGCATGGCCGAGGCGATGACCGCGGCCTGGCAGTCCGAGGTGGCCGGGGTCTGGCCCGAGCTCGCCGACCTCACCCTCTCGGGCCCGCGGAACCTGGCCGCGACGACGCTGTGGGTGTGGGTCTGCACGCGCTCGCTCCTGCCCGGGGTCGTGGGCCGGGGCCCCGTGCCCGAGCAGGTCGTCGTCGGGCGCCCGGCCTCGCACGCCGCCGCGGTGCTCGCGAGCTACTGGCGCCGGCTGCGCACCGACGCCGAGCGCCAGCGGGTGGAGGCCACGGTCGAGCTCGCCGACGCCGTCGTGGCCGCCCTCGAGCCCTACGGCGGGGACGTCCGGCTGCCGCTGTTCCCGGCCTTCGCGAGGTGCTCCGGGCGCACCTGAACCCGGCCCAGGGAGCGGTCGGCGAGCGTCACGACGACGAAGAGCGCGGCGGCACCGAGCATGAACCACGCCAGCTGGTGCAGGCCGGGGGTGTCCGCGCGCGGGCTCAGGAAGACCCCGCCCGCGGTCGACGCCACGATCGCGCCCAGGTAGTAGAAGGTCCGCAGCAGCCCGGCCGACGAGCCGATCCGCTCGGGCGTGGCCTGGTGGTAGACCGCGTTCTGGTTGGCGAGGTTGTTCAGACCCTGCGGGACGCCGGCGACGAGGGCGACCACGACGACGAGCCACAGCGCACTCGCCGACCCCAGGGTCAGCAGCAGGCCGGCGACGACGACCTGCGTCGCGGCACCGACGAGCAGCTTTCCGCGGATCTCGGGCCGGCGCCCGGTCACGGTCGAGACGACGATTCCGGCGCCGAACACCGGCAGGAGGACCAGGCCCGCGACCGACGGGTCCAGCCCCCGCCCCTCCTCGAGCCACTGCGTGTAGCCGTAGAGCAGCGAGTACGACGAGACCGCCGTCAGCAGCGACCGGGCGTACGTGGCGAGCAGCGGGCCGTTGCCCGCGAGCAGCCGCAGGTCGAGGAACGGCGTCCCGGCCCGCAGCTCCCACCACACCAGCCCGGCCCCGGCGCCGACCGCGAGCACGGGGAGGAACCACAGCGACAGCTCGGGGTGGACGAGGAACAGGAGGAGGCCGACCAGGGTCACGGTGAAGAGCACGATCCCGGCGAGGTCGATCCGCGCGGCGAGCCCGGCGCGGGCGCTGCGCTCGGCCAGCGGCTCCCGCGGCAGGCGCCACGCCCCGAGCGCCAGACAGGCCAGCGCCAGCGGGACGTTGACGGCGAACGTCGCGTGCCAGCCCCCGAGGGCGATGAGCAGCCCGCCCAGGGTCGGCCCGATGACCGCGACGGTCTGGGTGGAGACGGCGAGGATCGTCAGGATGGTCTGCGGGCTGTCGCGCCCGGTGCGCTCCGCCTCGGTGCGGATCAGGTGCATCGCGGCCGGATAGCCGGCGCACGTCCCGAACCCGATCAGCACCCGCGCGACGACGAGGACCCCGAGCGACGGCGCGAGGGTCCCGAGCACGCCGCCGACGCCGATGAGCACCGAGCCGACGAGGTACAGCCGCCGCGGGCCGTAGAGGTCGATGAGCCGCCCGACGACGGGCTGGCCGACCGCCGTGGCCAGGTACAGGCCGGTGACCAGCCACGCCGTCTCCGAGGCCGGGGCGCCGAACGCGATCCCGATCGGCACCAGCGCGACGGCCAGCATCGTCGAGTTGATCGGGTTGAGGATCGCGCCGAGGATCATCGGCAGGATCAGCCGGCGGTCGAACGCCGCGCTCCCGTCGGCTCCGTCGGCTCCCGGCCGGCGGCGGCGCCGGAACGCCGTCATCGCCCGTTGCCCATGCGAACGATCGTAGTCGCGCGCCGGAGCACGCGGCTCAGGCGATGAAGCGGGCGATGCGCTCCAGGGCCTGCTCGAGCTGGGGGAGCGAGGTGGCGTAGGAGCACCGCACGTGGCCCTCGCCGGAGGGCCCGAAGACGTCCCCGGGGACGACCGCGACCCTCTCCTGCTCGAGCAGCCCCTCCGCGAACTCCTGCGAGCTCATCCCCGTGGTGCGGATCGACGGGAACACGTAGAACGCACCGCCGGGCTCCGGGCAGGTGAGCCCGAGCTCGTCGAGGCCCTTGGCGAACAGTCGCCGGCGGCGGTCGTAGTCGGCGACCATCTCCTCCACGTCGCCCTGCGCCGTGCGCATCGCCTCGAGGGCAGCGATCTGGGACATGTGGGGCGCGCACAGCATCGTGTACTGGTGGATGCGGTGCATGAGCCGGGCCAGCGGCTCGGGCGCGCACACGTAGCCCACGCGCCACCCGGTCATCGCGTAGGACTTCGAGAACCCGCCCAGCAGGACGGTGCGCTCCCAGGCCCCCGGCACGGACGAGGCCGGGGTGTGGGTGCCGTGGTAGGTCAGCCGGTCGTAGATCTCGTCGGAGAGCAGCCAGAGGTCGCGCTCGACGGCCAGCGCGGCGAGCGCCGTGAGGTCGGCGGCGCTCTGCGCGGAACCGGTCGGGTTCGACGGCGAGCCGAACAGGACCGCCTTCGTCCGCTCGGTGACCGCCGCGCCGATCAGCTCCGGGTCCATCCGGTAGGCCTGGGCCGGGTCGAGGGCGACGGGGACCGGGATGCCACCCGCGAAGGCCACGCACGGCGCGTAGGCGACGTAGCTGGGCTCGGGGACGATCACCTCGTCGCCGGGGTTGAGCAGGGCCCGCAGCGTGAGGTCGAGCCCCTCGGAGACCCCCGAGGTGATCAGGCACTCGTCCTCGGCGCGGTAGCGCACCCCGTAGCGGCCGGCGAGGTCGGTGCAGACGGCCTCGCGCAGCGCGAGCAGGCCGGAGTTGCTCGTGTACGTCGTCGCGCCGTGCTCGAGGGCGTGGATGGCGGCCTCGCGGGCGCTCCACGGCGTCGGGAAGTCCGGCTCGCCCACGCCGAGCGAGATCACGCCCTGCATGCTCTGCGCCAGGTCGAAGAACTTCCGGATCCCCGACGGCGGGACCTTCTCGACGATCTGCGAGAACGGCTTGCGGGGCGGGGTCACGGGGTCACCGACAAGCGCTGGTCGGGCTCCGGGTCGATGAGCAGCTGCCCGTCGTCCTTGTAGCGGCGCAGCAGGAAGTGGGTGTCCGTCGCCGTCACCCGGTCGATCCCGGAGAGCTTCTGCGCGACGAAGTCCGCGACCTCCTTCATCGAGGAGCCCTCCACCTCGACGCGGAGGTCCTGCGCGCCGCTGACCAGGTGCACCGCGCGGATCTCCCGGAAGCGGGCGATCCGCTCGGCGACGTCGTCGAACCCGCGGCCCCGTTCCGGCGCGACGGTGACGTCGACGAACGCCGTCACCCGCTGGTCGCCGAACCGGTCCCAGTCGACGACCGCCTTGTACCGGCGGATCACCCCCGAGGCCTCCCACGCCGCGATCTGCTCGCGCACGCCGGCCTCGTCGATCCCGGTCAGGGTCGCGATGCGCTCGACGCTCGCGTGGGCGTCGGCCTCCAGCACCGTGAGGATCTCCCGCATGGTCACCGACCCTATCCGGCGGCCGGCTCGGTGTTCTCGAGCGTCGGGCCCGTTCGGTCGGATAGATCGATCACGGGCGCCCCTCACCGGAACGGGCGGCCGGGCCCCGTTCCGACCGACGGTGCCCCTCGGTCGGCTAGATCGACCGAACGGGCCCCTCGCTCGAACGGCCGGCCGGGCCGCGTTCCGAGCGAAGGGCACCGTCGGTCGGCTAGATCGACCGAACGGGCCCCTCGCTCAAAACGACCCGACCATGATCACGACGAGTGCGGCGGACCGTTCGGTCCTCGCACGGTTCCGTCACCCGGTTCTCGATCAAGATCGGGGTGATCATGACTTCGGCGGCGACACGCCCAACGGGAGACAGGACTCGCCGCCCAAGTTCTGATCTTCGTCGACCGACACGGAAGGATGAGCCCGCGCGACATGGGGTGTCGGACCCGGGCAGTAGCGTCGAGGGCGTGAGCGAGGGCAGCCCGGGCGAGGACTTCAGCCTGTTCGAGGTCGCGGCGCCCGAGCCCGAGCGGCCGGCGGCCGAGGACGACCTGCGGCCGGTCACCCGCGGCGTCGTCGAGGACCGCCCGGCGCCTCGATCAGGGGAGCACGCCGATAGGGAGGGACCCCGCCCGCCGCTGGCCGTCCGCATGCGCCCGGCGAGCATCGACGAGGTCGTCGGACAGGACCACCTGCTCGCCCCCGGCGCCCCGCTGCGGCGCCTGGTCGAGGGCGCCGCGCCGGCCTCGGTGCTGCTCCACGGCCCGCCCGGCACCGGCAAGACCACGCTGGCCCGCCTCATCTCCCAGGCCACCGGGCGCTCCTTCGAGGCCCTGTCGGCCCTGAACGCCGGCGTCAAGGAGGTCCGCGGGGTCATCGAGGTCGCCCGCCGGCGCCTGGCCGCGGCCGACCCCCGCCGCACCGTCCTGTTCATCGACGAGATCCACCGGTTCAGCCGCACCCAGCAGGACGCCCTGCTCGGTGCCGTGGAGGACCGCGTCGTGCTGCTCGTCGGCGCCACCACCGAGAACCCCAGCTTCTCCGTGGTCGCCCCGCTGCTCTCCCGCAGCCTCGTGCTCGGCCTCCACGCCCTCGACGACGCGGCGGTGGGCACGCTGCTCGACCGCGCGGTGGCCGATCCCCGAGGCCTCGGCGGCGCCGTCACGCTGACCGACGAGGCCCGCACCCACCTCGTCCGGCTCGCCGCGGGGGACGGCCGGCGCAGCCTCACCGCCCTCGAGGCGGCGGCCGACGCGGTGGACGACCATGGCGAGATCACCCTGGCGGTCGTCGAACAGGTCGTCGACGAGGTCGCCGTCCGCTACGACCGCGCGGGCGACCAGCACTACGACGTCATCTCGGCCTTCATCAAGTCGATCCGTGGCTCGGACCCGGACGCCGCGCTGCACTACCTGGCCCGCATGATCGTCGCGGGGGAGGACCCGCGGTTCATCGCGCGGCGCCTCGTCGTGCACGCCAGCGAGGACATCGGGCTCGCCGACCCGACGGCGCTGCAGGCCGCGACCGCCGCCGCCCAGGCCGTGCAGCTCATCGGGCTGCCCGAGTGCCGGATCGCGCTCGCCCAGGTCACCATCCACCTGGCGACCGCCCCGAAGTCCAACGCCGTCATCGCCGCGATCGACGCCGCGATGTCGGACGTCCGCACCGGCGCCGCCGGACCGGTCCCGCCACACCTGCGCGACGGGCACTACGCGGGCGCACAGAAGCTGGGCAACGCCGTCGGGTACCGCTACCCGCACGACGACCGCGCCGCCGTCGTCGCCCAGCAGTACCCGCCCGACGAGCTCGTGGGCCGCGACTACTACGCGCCGTCGGGCCGCGGCGAGGAGCGGGCGATCGCCGAGCGCCTGGCCCGGCTGCGCGATGTCGTCCGCGGCTGACGCCGGGTCGCCGACCGGGCACCACCCGTGATCGACCGCCCGCCGACGGGCCCGGCCGGGTGCCCCCGGGCCGGGCGGCGGCGATCATGGTCATCCGGGTAGCCTTCCGCCACCGCACGGCAGGCCGGGTCCGGACCGGGCCCTCGTCGGCGGGAGACCTCGTATCCCAGCCGGAGGGGAAGTGACCGTGTCGGTCGGGCAGATCGCGGCCATCATCGCCGCGGCGGCGTTCGTGCTCCTCGTGCTGCTGCTGGCGGTGCCCCTGATCAAGCTCGGGCGCACGCTCGACGAGGCCACCATCGCCATCCGCAAGGCGCACGAGGGATCCGGCCCGCTGCTGGACGACGCCCAGGTCACGCTGACCACGGTGAACACCCAGCTCGAGCGGGTCGACGGGATGACCGCCAGCGCCCAGGCCGTCGCCGCGAACACCCGCGCGCTCAGCTCGCTGTTCACGGCCACGCTCGGGGGACCGCTGGTGAAGGTCGCCGCCGTGTCATATGGGCTGCGCAAGGCCAGCCAGAACCGCAAACTGAAGAGCGCACCGCCGTCGAAGCGGTCCAGCGGCAAGCGGAGTGGCCGAGGATGAAGCGTCTGTTCTGGATGGGGGTCGGCGTCGCCGTCGGCGTCAGCGCGACCCGCAAGGTGTCCCAGGCCGCCCACCGGGCCAGCCCCGCGGGCGTCGGCGCCAGCCTCGGCGAGGGCCTGCGCGAGCTAGGGGCCGGCCTCGGGGCCTTCGGCGCCGAGGTGCGCGCCGCCATGACCGAGCGCGAGGACGAGCTGTACGCGCTCGTCCAGGACACGTCGGGGATCCCCGTGCGTCCGGCCGTCCTGCCCGCCCCGCCGGAGCCGGCCCCGATCCCTGCCCGGCACGCGCGAGCGCCCCGGCGGGGGACCGCCGGCCGCTGAGCCCGAGCTCGTCGGCGCGGTGCCCCGCCGCACCTCGCCCGTCCGGGCGGCGCGTGCGCACCACTCGATCTAGCCACGCCCGGGGTGGGCGCGCGATCATCGGTGCCGCCTCCCGGAGACGCCCCGGAGCCGGTCGGCCCCGACCCCTCCTGACCCCCATGAGCAGGACACCGTGCAGACCCACGAGATCCGTCGTCGCTTCCTCGCCCACTTCGAGAACGCCGGCCACACCCCCGTCCCCAGCGCCTCGCTGATCCTCGACGACCCGACGCTGCTGTTCGTGAACGCCGGGATGGTGCAGTTCAAGCCGTACTTCCTCGGGGAGGCCCCGCCGCCCTGGGCGACGGCCACCTCCGTCCAGAAGTGCGTGCGCACCGGCGACATCGAGAACGTCGGGTACACCACCCGCCACAACACGTTCTTCCAGATGGCGGGCAACTTCTCCTTCGGGGACTACTTCAAGGACGGCGCGATCCGCCACGCCTGGGCGCTGGTCACCGGCTCCCAGGACGACGGCGGGTACGGCTTCGACCCGGAGCGCATCTGGGTCACCGTCTACGACAACGACGACGAGGCCGAGCGCATCTGGCACGAGGTCATCGGTCTGCCCGCCGAGCGCATCCAGCGCCGCGACGGCCGTGACAACTACTGGGACATGGGCATCCCCGGCCCCGGCGGGCCGTGCTCGGAGATCTACTACGACCGCGGGCCCGAGCACGGGCTCGACGGCGGCCCGGTGGTCGACGAGGACCGCTACGTCGAGATCTGGAACCTCGTCTTCATGCAGGACGTCCGGGGGGAGCAGAGCCCGAAGTACGGGGCCGCCCCCATCGGCGAGCTGCCGCAGAAGAACATCGACACCGGGCTCGGCGTCGAGCGCGTCGCGTTCCTGCTCCAGGGCGTCGACAACGTCTACGAGACCGACCTCGTGCGCCCGGTCATCGATCGCGTCGTCGAGCTCTCCGGGCACTCCTACGACGGCGGGACGCCGGAGGACGGGGTCCGGTTCCGGGTCATCGCCGACCACGTCCGTACCGGGACGATGCTCATCGGCGACGGCGTGGTGCCCGGCAACGAGGGCCGCGGGTACGTCCTGCGCCGGATCCTGCGCCGCGTCGTGCGCAACGCCCGGCTGCTCGGGATCACCGAGCCGGTGCTGGTCGACCTCGTCGGCGTCGTGCGCGACGCGATGAGCCCGTCGTACCCGGAGATCGCGACGAGCTACGAGCGGATCGCCGCCGTGGTGCGCCGCGAGGAGGAGGCCTTCCTCGCCACGCTGGCCACCGGGTCGCGGCTCTTCGAGTCCGCCGTCGCCGAGACCCGTGCCGCCGGCTCGACGACGCTCCCGGGCTCGTCGGCGTTCGCCCTGCACGACACCTACGGGTTCCCGATCGACCTCACCCTCGAGATGGCCTCGGAGGCCGGGCTCGCGGTCGACGAGGGCGCCTTCCGCACGCTCATGGACGAGCAGCGGACCCGCGCGAAGGCCGACGCCGCCGCCCGCAAGCACGGGGGGGCCGACGCCAGTGCCTACCGCGAGATCCTCGAGCGGGCCGGCCTCACCGACTTCCTCGGCTACTCCGACCAGCGCGCGGACGCGACGGTCGTCGGGCTCGTCGTCGGCGGCGTCGGGGTCCCGGCCGCCGTCGAGGGCGACGACGTCGAGGTGATGCTCGACCGGACGCCGTTCTACGCCGAGGGCGGTGGCCAGCAGTCCGACACCGGGCGCCTCTTCGGCGACGGGTTCGCCGTCGAGGTCACCGACGTGCAGACGCCGGTGCCCGGGCTGTCGGTGCACCGCGGCCGGGTGCTGCACGGCGAGATCACCCGCGACGCCCCGGTATCGGCCCAGATCGACATGGAGCGGCGCGCCGCGATCTCGCGCTCGCACACCGCCACCCACCTCGTGCACGCCGGCATGCGCAAGGCCCTCGGCGACTCGGCCGCCCAGGCTGGCTCGCTGAACGCCCCCGGCCGGCTGCGGTTCGACTTCACCTCGCCGGAGGGCGCGGTGCCGACCACGGTGCTCGCCGACGTCGAGGACGAGGTCAACTCGGTGCTCCTCGGCGACGACGAGGTCCGCGCGTTCGTCACGAGCATGGACGAGGCCCGCCGGCTGGGCGCCGTCGCGCTGTTCGGCGAGAAGTACGGTGACGCGGTGCGGATCGTCGAGGTCGGCGACTACTCCCGCGAGCTCTGCGGCGGCACCCACGTCGGCCGGTCCGGGCAGCTCGGGCTGGTGAAGCTGCTCTCCGAGGGCTCCATCGGGTCGGGCGTGCGGCGCGTCGAGGCCCTGGTCGGGATCGACGCCTTCCGGTTCCTCGCCCGCGAGCACGTGCTGGTCAACCAGCTCGCCGAGCAGTTCCGCGCCCAGCCCGACGAGCTGCCCGACCGCATCGCCGGCATCGTCGACCGGCTGCGCGCCGCGGAGAAGGAGCTCGAGGGCGTGCGGGCCCGCGAGGTGCTCGCCTCCGCCGGCGCCCTCGCCGGTGGCGCGGACGACGTCGGGGGGATCGCCCTGGTGGCGGCCCGGACGCCCGACGGCGTGGGGGGCGGGGACCTGCGCGGCCTGGCCTCCGACATCCGCGGGCGGCTCGGGGAGCGGCCCGGCGTCGTCGCCCTGTTCGCCCCGGACGGCGACAAGGTGTCGTTCGTGGTCGCGACGACGGCCGGCGCGCGGGACCGCGGCCTGGCCGCCGGTGACCTGGTCAAGGGCTTCGCCCCGACCATCGGCGGCCGCGGCGGCGGCAAGGCCGCCCTCGCCCAGGGCGGCGGCTCGCCGTCCGGGGGCCCGGCCGGGATGGACGCCGGGATCGGGGCCGCCATCGACGCGCTGCGCGCGCAGGTCGCCGGGACGGCGGGCGCCTAGCCGTGCCGCCGGGTCCCGCCCACCCGGGCCGGGTGCTGGGGGTCGACGTCGGCGCGGTCCGCGTCGGCGTCGCCCTCTCCGATCCCGCCGGGACCCTCGCGACCCCGCTCGTTACGCTCGATCGCGACGAGACGACGTGGTCCGACCTGGACCAGCTGGTGGAGCTCGTCACCGAGCACGAGGTGGTCGAGGTGGTCGTGGGCCTTCCACGCACGCTCGCCGGCCGTGAGGGCCCGGCGGCGCAGGCGGCGCGGGCCTACGTCGAGGACCTGCGCGAGGTGCTCGCGGAACACACCGAGCCCTCGCTGACCGATCTCCCGATCACGCTCGCCGACGAGCGCCTCACCACCGTCACCGCCACCCGGATGCTCTCCGACCGCGGCGTCAAGGGCCGCGCGCAGCGCCGCGTCATCGACCAGGCGGCCGCCGTGGAGATCCTGCAGACGTGGCTCGACGCGCGCCGCCGCCCCGACCCGGACCCCGACCCGGATGACGTGGCGGCCCCGTGACCGGCACGGACCGCCGCGACGGCGGACGGCGCCTGGTGCCGATGGCGGCGGTCGCCGCGCGCCCGGCCACCCCCCGTCCCGCCGACGCCGGCCCGGGGGAGAACGGCTCCCGGGGCAAGGGCCCTCGGGACAGCGGCGCTCGGGACAGCGGCGCTCGGGACAGCGGCGTGACGGTGCCCCGGCGCGCCCGCGGCCTGCGCCGGCCCCCGTCGGGCGACGGCCGCCCGCCGACGGCGCGCACCGCGCCCGCCGAGCACGAGGACGCGGTCACCGACAGGCTGCACCGCGGCGAGGTCACGACGGGGGTCCCCACCACCCCGTCGCGGATCCCCCTGCCTGCGCCCGCCCGACGAGCGGCCGAGCCGACCGCCCCGGCGGCCGCCGCCGGACCCACCCTGGCGCCACCGGCCGGGCCGACGACGGTGCTGCCCCTCGCCCCCGTCATCGTGCGACCGGCCGCCCGCAGCGCCGCGCCCGCCGCCCGGACCCCCGTGGCCGAGCGCCCGCCGCCGGCCGAGCGCTCCCCGGAGCCCGATCGGGAAGCGGCGAGCTCGGCCCCCACCTCCCCGGCACCGGAGGCCGAGGCGGACGACGACGATGCCCTCGGCGGCCTCGTCCCGCTCTCCTCCGGCGGCGACGAACCGGCCGACGGCGACACCCGCCGTCGCCGGCGGCTGGTGTGGCCCGTCATCGGGGGGCTGCTCGTGCTCGCCCTCGCGGGCGGGGTGTTCTTCGCGCGTGACCTCTGGGGCGTGTTCTTCCCGCCGGACTTCGCCGGGCCCGGCACCGGCCACGTCGTCGTGCAGGTCGCCGACGGGGACTCGACGCGCGACATCGGCGAGACCCTGGTGGGCGACGGCGTCGTCGCCTCCGCGCGCGGCTTCGGCGACGCGGCCGAGGACGACCCGCGCGGGCGCGGCATCCAGCCCGGCTTCTACGACATGCAGCGGGGAATGACCTCCGCCACCGCGGTCGACCGGATGCTCGACCCGGCGGCGCGGCTCGGGCGCCTCGAGGTCCGTGGCGGCACCCAGCTCGACGACACCGCGGGCGCGGGGACGGCCCGGGTGCCCGGCGTGCTGAGCCTGATCTCGCAGGCCACGTGCGTCGTCGACGACTCCGGGACGAAGCGTTGCACCTCCGTGGAGGATCTGCGCCGCGCGATGGCCACGACCGACCCGGCCCAGCTGGGCGTGCCGGACTGGGCCCTCGACGGCGTTCGGCGCGCGCTGCCCGAGCGGCGGCTCGAGGGCCTGGTCGCCCCCGGCACCTACGACGTGACGCCGGGGGCCGATGCTGCGACCGCGCTCACCACGGTGGTGCGGACCTCGGCCGGCCGGTTGGAGGCCGCCGGCATCGTCAGCAAGGCCTCGGCGGACGGCGTGAGCCCCTACCAGGCGCTCGTCGTGGGGTCCCTGGCCGAGCGGGAGGGCGTCGAGCAGGACTTCGGCAAGATCGCCCGGGTCGTCTACAACCGGCTGCCGATCCCGATGCGGCTCCAGCTCGACTCGACGATCAACTACCCGCTCGACCGGCAGACGCTGCTCACCACCCCGGCCGACCGCGCCGCCCCGGGCCCGTACAACACCTACGCGAACTTCGGCCTCCCGCCGACGCCGATCGGGGCGGTGTCCACACCGGCCCTGGAGGCGGCGCTCACCCCGGACCCCGGCGGCTGGATCTACTTCGTGAAGTGCGAGCCCGACGGCGCCTCGTGCTTCGCCGTGACGCCGGAGGAGCACGACGTGAACCGGCGCCTGGCCCAGTCCCGCGGGGTGTACTGAGTGGGCCCTCGCCGGGCCGCCGTGCTCGGGTCGCCGGTGGCGCACTCGCTCTCCCCGGTCCTGCACGGCGCGGCGTACGAGGCGATGGGGCTGACCGGCTGGGTCTACGAGCGGGTGGAGTGCGACGCCGCCGCCCTGCCCGGGCTCGTGGGCGGGCTCGACGCGGCGTGGGTCGGGCTCTCGGTGACGATGCCCGGGAAGAAGGCCGCGCTCGCGGTCGCCGCGTCGGCCTCGGACCGGGCCCGGCGGCTGGGGGTCGCGAACACGCTGGTGCGCGCCGACGGCGGGTGGGCGGCCGACTGCACCGACGTCGACGGGGTGTCGGGCGCCCTGCGCGGCGCGGGCGTGCGCAGCGTGCCGACGATCGCGGCCGGCACGGTCGACGCCGTCCTGCTCGGCGCCGGCGGGACGGCCTCGGCCGCGGTCGGGGCGCTCTACGACCTCGGCACCGAGGCGGTGACGCTGGTCGTCCGTGACCCCGCCCGGGCCGAGGACACCCTCGCCGTGGCCCGCGCGTACGGAATGGCGTGCCGCGCGCTCCGGTTCGACGAGGTGCGCGACGACGACCTCGGACAGGCGAAGGCGCTCATCAGTAC
>JAICLN010000128.1 GCA_025925615.1 Actinomycetospora sp.
CCGAGCCCGGCGACGACCTGCTCTCCCGGCTCGTCGCGACCGCCGACGACGACGGGAGCCGGCTCGGCGAGCAGGAGCTCGTCTCGACCGCGCTGCTCGTGCTGGCCGCGGGGTTCGAGACGACGGTGAACCTCGTCGCGAACGGCGCCCGGCTGCTGTTCGACCACCCCGACCAGCGGGAGCGCCTCGCCGCCGACCCGTCGCTGTGGCCGAACGCCGTCGACGAGGTGCTGCGCGTGGAGTCCCCGGTGTCGCGCACCGCGCGCCGGGCCCGCCGCGACACGGTGGTCGCCGGACAGGCGATCCCGGCGAACGCCCTGGTGGTGACGGTGCTCGCGGGCGCGAATCGCGACCCGGAGGTGTTCGCCGACCCCGCGGCCTTCGACGTGGGCCGGGCGAACGCCAAGGAGCACGTCGCCTTCTCCAGCGGCATCCACTACTGCCTCGGGGCCGCCCTCGCCCGCATGGAGGGCGAGGTCGCGCTGCGCGCGCTCTTCGAGCGGTTCCCGGACCTCGCACCGGCCGGCGAGGCCCGCCGGCGGCCGACCCGCATCCTGCGCGGCTACGAGGCGATGCCGGTCCTGCCCGGGCCGGCGCGCCGCGAGCCGACCACGTCCGTCGCCGGGAGCTGACGCCCGTCACGGTCCCGGTCGGTTCGAGATCACGAGCACACCCGACCGGTCCGCGACCTCCCAGCCCTGCGCCCAGTACCCCTCGCCGCCGGGGCGTCTCGGCCAACCTCGGGGTCAGGCGGTGATCGGCAGGCCGAGGAGGGCGATCGCCGCGGCCGAGAGCACCGTCGTGCTGGGGCGCCCGGGCGGCTCCGCGACGACCTCCACGAGACCGGCGCGCACGAGGCGGCGCCCCGCGAACTGGCCCGCACAGGGCCGGCCGTCGACCAGCAGACCGGCGCCGGGTCTCCCGTCCTCTTCCCTCGTATCGCGCGGACGCGAGAGAGTGCTAGACGACGCGATGGACGTCGGGTCGACCCCGGTTCCCGCGGGGGCGGTTCGGGGTGGAGTTCAGGGTCCGACCCGGAGGTCCGGGGGCCCCGACGACGGCAGGCTGAGCGCATGACCGACGAGGACCGGCGCGAGCAGGCGCCCACCCCCACCCCTGCGGAGACCGTCGCGCCGCCGGCCGCCGGGCCCCAGGACGCGCCGACCACGACCACGGAGCCCCGGCCCCCGGAGGACGCCGTCGCACCGGAGGACGCCGTCGCACCGGAGGACGCCGTCGCATCCGAGGACGCCGTCGCATCCGAGGACGCCGTCGCACCGGACGAGCAGGAGGCCCGCTCGGGCGACCTCCCGCCGACCCCCGCGGACCTCCCGGTCGACCACGACGACCGCGAGCACATCGTCGGCCTGCTGCAGGCGGCGGTGTCGCGGGGCCTGATCGACACCCTGGAGTTCGACCGGCGGTCCGGGCTCGCCACCACCGCCCGCACCCGTCGGGATCTGAACGGCCTGGTCGTGGACCTGCCGCTCGAGCACCCGGACCGGGCCCGCGCCCGGACGGCGGCCGAGTCGCGGCGCCGCGCCACGCCGCCGCCGGACGACACCCGCGCGGCCTACGCGGCCGGTGACACCAGCGGCACCGTCGCCCTGCACGCGACGCTCGGCTCGGTCAAGCGCTCGGGGGCGTGGGCCGTTCCGCGCCGTCTCGAGATCGACGGGTGGATGGGTTCCGCGGAGCTCGACCTCACCGAGGCCGTCATCGACCACGAGGTCGTCGAGGTGAACGTGGACATGACGATGGGATCGGTCGAGCTCCGGCTGCCGCCCACCGCGAGCGCCTCGCTCGACGCCGTGAGCGCCACGGCGGGCAGCGTGGAGGACAAGCGCCGCGGCGGCCGGGCGGCCGGACGTCCCCACGTGGTGGTCAGCGGCCGCGTCGCCTTCGGCTCCGTCGAGGTGAAGGGCCCGAAGTGGTGGAAGGGCTGACGCGCCGCCTTTCCAGGTGAGGGCGCCCGATCAGGTCAAGGCGCCCGATCAGGTGAGGGCGCCCGATCAGGTGAAGGCGCTGTGGCCGGTGATCTCGCGGCCCACGATCAGCGTCTGCACGGTCTCGGTGCCCTCGAAGGTGTGGATCGACTCGATGTCGGCCATGTGCCGCATCACGTGGTTGTCCAGCAGGACGCCGTTGCCGCCCAGCAGGTCGCGGGCCTCGGCGATGACCCAGCGGGCCTTGCGGGTGTTGTTCATCTTGGCCAGGCCGGCGATGGTCGGCGCCAGGTCGCCCTGCTCGGCGAGCCGGGCGATCTGCATGCAGTAGAGCTGCATCCCGGTCAGCTCGGCGAGCATCCTCACCAGGCGCTCCTGCACGATCTGGAACGACGCCAGCGGGCGCCCGAACTGCTTGCGCTCCAGGGAGTAGCGCAGGGCGGCGTCGTAGGCCGCGGTCGCGTGTCCGAGCGCCATCCAGGCGCAGGTCCCGCGGGTGGTGGCGAGCACGCGGCCGGTGTCCTTGAACGACTCGCCCCCGGGCAACCGGTCGCGGTCGGGCACGTGCACCCCGTCGAGGCTGATGTCGGCCTGCCACACCGAGCGCATCGAGCCCTTGCGGGGGATGACGGTGCCCTCGTAGCCCGGCGTGGACGTGTCGACGACGAAGCCCTTGACGGCCTGCGTCTCGACGTCGCGGGCCCACACCACCGTCCTACCGGCGATGCTCCCGTTGCCGATCCAGCGCTTGCGGCCGTCGATGACCCAGTCGTCGCCGTCGCGCCGGGCGGTGGTCTCCAGCGACACGGAGTCGGATCCGTGCTCGGGCTCGGTGAGCCCGAACGCGCCGATGAGGTCGAGGCGGGCCATCGCCGGCAGGAATTCCTGCTTCTGCTCCTCCGACCCCAGCATCGCGATCGCCTTCATCGCCAGCCCCGACTGCACGGCGTGGAACGTCGCGAGGCTGCCGTCGCCCCGGGCCAGCTCCATCGCCACGAGACCGTGGGTGAGCGGATCCAGCCCCGGGCAGCCGTAACCGCTGATGTCGTCGCCGACGACACCCAACCGCGGCAGGCCGTGGATGACGTCCCACGACATCTCCGCCGCATCCCAGGCCTCGGCGGCCGCGGGGATCACCTCGTGGTCGACGAAGCGGCGCATCGCGGTGAACGTGTCCCACTGCTGCTGGCTGAACTGGTCGCGCACCGAGAAGAAGTCCGTGCCGAGGGCCTCGGTCAGCTGATGGGACGCCCCCGACGGGTCGGCGGGGGTCGGGGTGTCGTCGGCCATACGGTCCTCCGGAGGTCGGGGCGTGCAGGCCGTGTGCCCCCGGTCACGACCCGGCAATCCCCCGCGCCCGGTACAGGTCACGCAGCAGGGCGATCTCCGCCCCGTGGTGGATCACCTCGCGGTGGATGTGCAGCACGAGGGTGGCCAGCGGGGCCTCGGCGTAGGGCCCCTCGGCCGGGCCGCAGGGACGGGCGAGGCCGGCCTCGCCGAGGCCACGGACCCCCGCGACCCAGCGGGCGTACGCGTCGTCGAGCTGGCCGAGCGCCTCGTCGGCGGTCGCGGCGTAGTGGTGGCGGTCGTAGTCGGTGGGCGGGCCGCCGAAGTGGCTGGCGTTGCGCATCGCGAACACCCCGACGACGACGTGCGCGAGCCGCCACGCGATCGTCGTCACCGGCGGCGGGTCCGGCGGGGGGAACGCGAAGTCGATGACCATCCCGCCCCCGCCGTGCGGCCCGGTGCGGGCCTCCCCACGGGGGCGGACGGTCCACGCGCCCGGGGCCGGCTCCCAGAAGTACTCGTCGTCGGTCAGCCCGGACAGGCGCGGGCGCAGGGCCTGCTCCCACTGGAAGGTCAGCTGCTCGAGCAGCTCGCCGTTCCAGGTCCTCGTCGTCGGTGTCATGGTCGGACCCCCTCCGCTGCCGGCACGGTAGCGAGGGGGTCCGACAGCCTCCGTCGGTCAGCGCCGGGCGGCTCGCCCCGCCAGCAGGAGGAGCCCGACGCCGAGCAGGACGCCGTGGGCGATCCGGACCTCGGGGCCGGCGAAGAACTGCGGCAGGAACGCGACCATCGCGGCCGCGAACGGGAGCGCGGCGACACCCTCCCGGACGGCGACGAGCACCCCGGCCGCCGCGAGCGCGAGCAGACCGGCGGCGAACACGACCGCCGCGGCCGGCCCGAGCCGGATGGCCTCGGCGAGGTCCATGAGCTGGTCGCCCGCCATCCGCTGGCCGAGCACGTGCAGCGCGAACACCTCGGAGCCGTAGTAGGGCAGGACCAGGCCCGCCCCGACCCACCACGTGACCTCGGCGGCCCGCCCGAACGACCGCATCGCCAGCCCGACGAGCACGAAGCCGGCCACCGCCGACAGATGGGCGACGAGCCAGACCGGGGAGGCGAACGCCGCGGCCGCACCGGCGGCGGTGCTGTCCCCCCACGGCCGCACCACGGGGTAGACGACGAAGAGCACGCCGGCGAGCGCGAGGAGCACCGCGGGCACCGTGACGGTGGGGACGGCGGCGGGACGGGCGGGGGCGGTGACCACGGTGGACCTCCGATGCGAGAGCAGTGCTCACAGCATGAGTGAGAGCGCCGCTCTCGTCAAGAGCATTGCTCTCGGCTCAGACGGCCGGCCCCTCGGCGACCCGGCGGCGGGCGGGACCCGGGCGGGGCCGGGCACGGAGGTAGACCTCGGCGGCCGCGACGTGGAGGACGAGCGCGATCCAGAAGGCGACGCCGAACCACGACGCACCCCGGCCGTCCTGGACGGCGAGCAGCCCGACGAGCTGGAACACCCCCACCCAGACCCGGATCGTGCCCACCCCGAGCGCGACCGAAGGCCCGGACCATCCACCGCCGGTGCGCGAGCACGTCCCGGCCACGCACCGCCCGCCACCCGAGGACCAGGGTGAGCACGAACCAGGCCCCGAAGACCACGGCCGCGCTCGCCTCCCCCGGCCCGCCGTAGGGGAACCACACCCCGACGACGATTGCGAGCAGCCCGCTGAGCAGGCCCGCCGCGACCAGGACCCGACCGAGGCGACGGTGCCCGGCGAGGTGCCGCCCCCGGAACCGGCCGGAGAGCTGGGACAACGCCCCGACCAGGAAGACCATCCCGGCACGATGTGCACGTAGGCGGGCACGGGGTGCTGCGCGTAGCGGTACTCGAACGAGTTCGTCCGCGGCAGCACCCCCGCGACCACGTTCGGGACGTCCGTCAACAGGCGCACCACGAAGAAGACCGCCACGATGCCGGCGAGGACGGCCACGACCGCCCAGACCCCCCGGCGCCGGGACGTCCAGGACCCGATCACGGCCCCACGGTCCCCCGCGCCGCGACGATCGGATCCACCCGTGACCTGACGGGTGCGTTCACGCGGCCAGCCGGGCCCCGTCCTGCCCGAGGCGCGTCCGCAGCTCGGAGGCGAGGTCGAGCATCGACTCGAGCGTCGGCGGCGTCAGGTCCCCGCGCCGCCAGAGCACGATGCCGTCGCCGTGCAGCCGGAACGACGTCGAGCGCATCCGCGGGTCGGACACCAGCCACGCCACCACGTCCGAGCCGACCGTGACCGCGGCCCAGCCCGGGTGCTCGGTGAGCAGGTCGAACCGGTCGTCGAAGTCGCGGCGTCCCGTCACCACGGCGCGCCGGTCGCGACCGAGGCCGCGCAGGAACCGCACACCCCGGTAGGGCGACACCTGCACCATCGGGTGGCCCCCCGGCACCGACGGGCTCACCGCGGTCGCGACGACCGCGTGCACGACCGTCGACGTGGTGTCGCCACCGCCCCCGCCGTCGGCGTCCGGGGTGCCGGACCGTCGCACGGTGTACCGGCTCTCGAACGCCGTCACCGGTCGACCGTCACGCGCGGTGCCACGGAGCACGTGACGCTCGGTGGCACCGTGCTCCGCGGGACCGCAGCCGATGGCCCGGACCGAGGGGTCCGACCCGACGAACGTCCAACCCTCCCGCATCGCCCAGTCCAGCAGCTCACGGGCTCGTCGCCGGCGTCTGAGGAAGCCGACGAGACCGAGCGCGACGATGACGACGAGGGCGATGACGACCGAGAGAGCCATCTCTCCAGTGTCGTCACGGAGAGTCAGATCGACAGCGCCATCCGGGTGATGCGCCTCTCGCCGTCAGGCGATGTGGCGCCCCGAGACGGAGCGGGCGATGACCAGCTGCTGGATCTGCTCGGTGCCCTCGAGGAGGTCGTCGATCTGTCGCGGGTAGTCCGCGACCTGCGCCGACGGCGCGGTCGACCAGCTCCGGCCCGAGCCGGAGCTTCTCGGCACTTCCCAGCTCCGCTGGAGCGTCCCGGACCTCCGACGGCCTGCTGGTCGTGTGCCGCACGCTCACCTTGGCACCGCAGAGGTGTCCCGTTTCGGCACGCGCGAACGAGGGTGGCGCACAACCGGCTCCGGTCGCCGGCGGCCGCTCCGGCGCGTCCGGAAGCCGAGGTGCGCCCCTTACGCGGATTCCATCTCCACGTCGGAGGCGCGCGGTGTCACACCACCCGCAGAGTGGGCGGGACGGCGGCGTTCCCGGAGGCCACTCCGGGGTCGTGGATCTCACCGTCGTCGAGGCTCGATTGCGGCGAGTTCGCCTCGCGTGCGAGCCATTGAGCCACGGCGACGAGTTTCAGGTTGGTGCTCTGGGAGGAGGTGATGAGCATCTCGAACGCCTCATCACCGTTGATCTTGAAGCGTTCCATGAGGATGCCTTTGGCCTGGCCTATGACGTCGCGGGTGTCGAGCGCGCGCTCGAGATGAGCTGCTCGTTCCGCGCCGTAGAGGATCAGGGACGCCTGGGTGGCGAACATTCCGGCGGCGATCGCGGCGTGCTCGTCGAAGGCGTTCGGCCGGTGAGCGTAGAGGTTCAGCGCTGCGTGGCGCCCGCCGGCGTTGAGCGACAGCTGGGCCGAGAGGACGGAGCGGTAGCCGAGACGGACCGCGGTCGGCGCGAAACGTGGCCAGCGGTCGCTGTCGGGACGACCCGCGAGGTCGTGGGCGGTCACCACGCCGCTGGGTGGTGGGTCCGTCGCCGCTTCCACGCACGGCCCCTGGTGGAGCTCGTACTGCAGCTGGTCGAGCTCGCGCACGACCTCGTCGGTCGCATGGTGTGCATGCAGCGATCCGCGGTCGGTCCGCGACAGGCCGCCGCTGTCGGCGCCGGGCACGGTCTGGGCCGCGGCCGCGACGATCTGGGTGAGCACGTCCTCGACATCGCAGATGTTGCGCTTGACCAGCGCGCCCGCGGACCGGCGCAGGGCAGCGACGAGGTGGCCGTCAGGTGGAGTCATGATCTCGTATCCCATGCGGGTGCGGTGCGCTCGAAGAACGGCCACCGGGTCCGGGGACAGCCGAGTTTCTTTCGCTCGACGGTAGTGCTCCCGGGTCGGGTTCGTCCACCCTGTGGCGTGTGGGGCGAGCGGGTCTCGAACTGCCTCCGGTGTTCGGGAAATGACGGCCGATGGTCGGGGCGTGCTCGATGCCTTATCGTGCGGCAGTCTCGTGGCGCCGCGCCTCGGGCGCGGTGGTGGCCCCAGACCCCGCCCGGCGTGGACGCGGCTGCTCGGATCGGGAGGGAACTACGTGAGCGCCTGTGACGGCGCCGACGCAGACGATGCGTCTGGTTCCTCAGTCATCGATGGTGTCGATGCCGGGGTCCGACGTGACCGACTGATCGTGCTGATCGGCGGTGATGACACCGGCCCCTCGTCGTCGGGGACGGTCGGCCAGTCCGACGGACGGACGGCGGGTGGAGGTCCGGGTGAGCTGGTGGCGCGGCTGCGCCGGGTGTGCTCGGTGGCGGTGGCGGAGATCGGCGTCGACGGCGCCGGGATCACCGTGATGGGCAGTCTCGACGGCGGGTTGAACGGAGCGCGGGACCAGCTCGCCGCGACCGACGGACTGGCCCGACGGCTCGAGGACCTCCAGCTCACCGCCGGTGAGGGTCCGTGTCTGGATGCCTACCGCCGGGGGCGGCCGGTCCTGGTCGACGACCTCGCGGCGGAGTCGAGCCGATGGTTGGGCTTCGGTCCCGAAGCCGTCCTCGTGGGAGCCGCAGCGCTGTTCTCGCTGCCACTGCAGGTCGGCGCGATCCGCCTGGGAACGCTGGACCTGCACCGAGGCACCCCAGGGGAGCTCTCAGTGGGCCAGCTCGCCGACGCGTTGACCTTGGCGTCCCTGGCCACCGAGGTCCTCCTCGAACTCGCGAAACAACCCGATCATGCCGTCGGAGATGACGCCGGGCGCGAGGCCGACATCGCGGCGGTGCCGCTCGCGGGGTGGCTGCCCGACGTACACGCCGATGTCCACGTGGCCGCCGGGATGCTCTCGGTCCGCGACGGTGGCGACGTCACCGCCGCTCTCTTGCGCTTGCGGGCGCACGCCTTCGCCCACGGGCAGCCGCTCCACCAGGTGGCCCGGCGCGTCATCACCCGCGACCTGGTCCTCGACGGAGTCGAGAAGCCCGCGCAGTCTGGGCCCCGCGCCGACCACGATGCACCCGACGGGCCCCCAGCAGCGGGGCCGGAGAACGAGGAGCCATGAGCAACGGCCGCGAGACCCGGATCGTCGACGCCTTCCTCACGCTGACCGACACCCTGGTCCATGACTTCGACTCGCTCGACATGCTCACGATGCTCTGCGAACGCTGCGTCGAGCTGCTCGACGTGGAGGCCGCCGGGGTCATCCTCACGGACGGGACGGGCGGGCTCTCGGTCGCCGCCGCGTCCTCGGAGCGGACCCGGCTGCTCGAGGTGTTCGCGGTCGCGATCGACGCCGGCCCGTGCGTGGAGTGCATCAACACCGGCCAGGCGGTGATCAGCGAGGATCTGACCACTCCCGCGGCCCGCGAGCACTGGCCCCGCTACGCCCCGGGCGCCCTCGACGCCGGCTTCCGCTCCACCCACGCCCTGCCGATGCGGTTGCGCGACGAGGTCATCGGGGTCCTCACGCTCCTGCACACCGACCGGCACACCCTCACCGAGTCAGACGCCCGGCTCGGACAGGCCCTCGCCGACGCCGCGACCATCGGGCTGCTGCACGAACGCGCCGTCCACCAGGCCTGGACCGTCCAGGAGCAGCTCCAGGGCGCTCTGAACAGCCGGATCATCATCGAACAGGCCAAGGGCGTGCTCGCCGCCCAGGGCAACATCTCCCCCGACGACGCGTTCACCATCCTGCGCAGTCACGCACGCAGCCACGGCCTGCGTCTGACCGAGCTCGCCCGCGACGTCACCGAGCGCTCCGTCGACCTCACCAGCGTCGTGCGGCCCGCTCTGTAGCGAGACGGCGCACAACACGCGTCTGCCCCCTCGCGACGGTGGCGACTCCGACCTCGCGGTACAGCGCGCGCCGCAACGGTCGGCGCTCACGCCGTGGGACGACCCGGGTTGTGTCAGCACCGGCCACGTGGGTGACCGTCGGGCGAAGAGGGTGCTCATGTCGACGGCTCCTCAACTCTGACCCCCTGAGGTCCCGGGCGGGTCCCGGCGACGCGGGGTGTTCCGGACCCCCGGGCTCGCCCACGAACCGCGGACCGACGGCACGCACGCCCTGCGGCATTTCCATGCCTCGACGCTCCTGACCGGCGGCGTCTCCATCAAGGAGGTCGCCGAGTACCTGCGCCGCCGACCCCGGCGTGACGCTCCGGACCCACACCCACCTCGTCCCGTCGAGCCACGCTCGCGCTCGCCGGGCCGAGGACGACGTCCGGCCTGGACACACCACGGCGCCGGCCACGAGAGCAGCCCTCGTGACCGGCGCCGATGCCGCTGGGGAGCGTCAGGCGATGTGGCGCCCGGAGATGGAGCGGGCGATGACGAGCTGCTGGATCTGTTCGGTGCCCTCGAAGATGTCGTAGATCTTCGAGTCGCGGTGCATGCGCTCCACGGGGTGCTCGCGGGAGTAGCCGGCGCCGCCGAGGATCTGGATCGCGCGCTCGGTGGCCCACACCGCGGTGCGGCCGGCCTTGAGCTTGGACATCGAGCCCTCGC
>JAICLN010000371.1 GCA_025925615.1 Actinomycetospora sp.
CGCCCAGGGCCGGGGCGACCTTCCAGGCCGTCTGCAGCAGCGGGTAGTTCCACGGGGTGATCAGCGAGCACACGCCGACCGGCTCGTGGACGACCTTGCTCCGGGCGTTCTGCACCCCGTTGTCCACCAGCCGGCCGTCGTCGCTGGCCGCCAGGTTGCCGAACCACCGGAAGCAGTTCGTGATGTCGTCCATGTCGATCTCGGACTCGGCGACCCGCTTGCCGGTGTCGTCGGTCTCGGCCCGCGCGAGGCGGGCCCGGTCGCGCTGGAGCAGGTCCGCGACCCGCATCAGCAGCAGACCGCGCTCGGCCGCGGGGACCCCCGACCAGCGCCCGTCGTCGAACGCCACCCGGGCGGCGGCGATGGCGCGCTCGGTGTCCTTCGCGGTCGCCTCGCTGACCTCGGCCACGAGGTGGCCGTCCGCCGGGGACCGGATTTCCCGGGTTCCGCCCTCGGCCGGGTCGGCCCACGCTCCGTCGATGAAGAGCTGCCCCACGCGCTGCTTCTCCTGCCGTCATCACCCACATGCCCCATATCGGGCGCCGTCAGCTCACGATGATGTCACTTCCCCGCCCGGACGGAAGCCCTTGCGCGCCACGTCTGCGTGTGCGGTGACCTCGTCGTGAGCGCCGGAGAGGATGCCCCTACGATCCGCTCACGCCGGCGGGGAGCGCCGGTCGGAGGACCGGGAGGTCGCATGGGGCGCAGGCGCTGGGTCCGGACGGCGGGTGCGCTCCTCGGCGTGGCCGCGGCCCTGCTGGTCGGGGCCTGCTCGAGCGACCAGCCCCCGCCCGCCCCGCAGCACATGGTGCACTTCACCGCGACGTCGTCTGCGGGAGGCACCGCCTTCGGTCGCTACGTGACGGTCGGGAAGCTCGGCTCCAACCAGGAGACCACCTTCAGGGGCCTGCCCTTCGACCTCACCTTCCCGGTGGGCTACCCGCCGGAGCCGAAGATGCAGGTCTCCCTGGTCGACGTCCCGCCGAACTCCCGGCTCACCTGCCAGGTCGCCGTCGACGGCCAGGTGATCGCGTCGCAGACCGTCAGCGTCCCCGGCCAGGACGCGATCTGCGCGGCGCCCTGACCCGCGTCCGCGGGCCTCGCGCCGTGATCAGGAGTACGTGAGGCAGGCGAGGCGGCGCCGGACCCTGCGCGAGGTGCCCCTCGCGGATCGGGGGTCGCGCCGCGTCATGATCAGGGGCACGTGAGGCAGGCGGCACCCGCGCCTGGCCGGCGTCATGTGCCCTTCGCGGACCCGGCGGACGCCAGAGCCGCCGCTGCTCAGGTGCGCGGTGGCGCGAGCTCCTGGCGCTCGCCAGCCAGCCGGTGATCCGGCCGGCGGCGAGCCGGTTTCCCGTCGGCTCCCCCGGCGCGATCGCCCAGCTCTGCGGGGGCTCGGCGAAGCCGTTGGCCGGGTCGTGATCAACAGGCATGTGGCGGAGTGCGGGCGGCCCGCGACCCCGCCAGGTGCCTGATGATCACGCCTGTCCGGCGGTCGGGTGATCACCGGGACCTCCTTGCTGTCGGCGCCGCCCCGGGACCACCATGACGTCCCTGTGATCACGGGCGACCGCTCATCATCGGACCACGAGCACCTCGATGGGCAGCTCGACCTCGCCCCAGGAGCGGTCGGCCGTGACGGCCGGTGCCCGGAGGCGGCCGGCGACGACGAGGCAGCATCGGTCGCCGAGCGAGAGGCCGATCGGGCGGCCGGTCCGCCACAGTCCAGCGGCTCCTCGAAGAGCCGGGCGAGCACGGCCGACGCGTCGAGGACGACGACGTCCGGGCCGGTCACCCCGCCCGGTCCCGGCCGGCCTCGGTGCGTCGCTCGGCGAGGAGCTCATCGACGACGATCCGACCGTCCTCGACGTGCACGAGGACGGTGTCCCCGACCTCGATGCCGCCCTCGTGGAGCACCGGCGCCGGGATCCCCACGACGCCACCGGGCTCCACCGTCGACGCCCCCGACACCTCGGCGACGTGCCGTCGTCAGGGCACCCGGGCGACCAGGTGCGCCTCGCCCCGGCCCTCCTCGTCGACGAGGACCTCGAGGTGGCCGAACGCCGCGCGCAGCTCCCCCGGCCCGGCGCGGTAGGACCCGCCCTCGTCGCCGACCGTCGAGAGCACGCTGACGACCAGCAGCCCACCCGGCGCGAGGAGTCGCGGCAGCGCCGGGTAGAGCGTCGGGTCGCGGAAGCGCTGGCAGACGACGACGTCGAACGGGCCCGACACCGGCAGCCCGTCGTCGAGGTCGGCGAGCACCGTGGTGACCTCCGCCCCGCGCTTCGCCGCGAGCGCCGTCGTCAGCCGCAACGCCTCGGGCGAGACGTCCACCGCCGTCGTCGACAACCCGCGCGAGGCGAGCCAGACAGCGACGGTGCCGCGGCCGCACGCGAGGTCGAGCGCCCGACCCGGCGGTCGCCGGGTCGAGCTCCGCTGCGCTGCGTCTTCCTCCGGGACCAGGTCCTCCCGGCCGGCGAGCGCGGTCGGCGGACCGGGGAGGCCGGGACCGACGGTGGCGAACCGCCGGTCCCAGCGGTCACGGTCCTCGTCGCCCACCGCGTCAGTCGATCACCCGGCCCGGCGTCGCGCCAGGGTCATGCCGAAGCGCCCGGCCGGGTCGGTCAGCCAGTGCGCGACGTCGAACCCCGCGGCGTCGAGCTCCGCGGCGATCCCCCCGCGCGTGAACTTCGTCGAGATCTCGGTGCGCATCTCCTCGCCCGCGGCGAACTCGACGGTGAGGTCGAGCGCCGGGACGGCGACCGTCATCGCCCGCCCGGCCCGGACCCGCATCTCGATCCGGCTCGCCTGCGGCACCCAGACCGCCGCGTAGGAGAACCCGTCGACGTCGAAGTCGGCCCCGAGGACCCGGTTGAGCACCGTGAGCGCGTTGAGCTCGAACGCCGCGGTGACGCCCGCCGCGTCGTCGTAGGCCCGGACGAGCGTCTCCTCGTCCTTGACCAGGTCGGTGCCGACGAGGAAGTGCTCGCCCTCGTCGAGGGTGTCGGCGAGGGCGGCGAGGAACTCGCGGCGCTGGTCGGGCTCGAAGTTCCCGATCGTCCCGCCGAGCAGCACGACCAGCCGCTCCCCCACCTTCGGCA
>JAICLN010000159.1 GCA_025925615.1 Actinomycetospora sp.
GATAGGCTCGGTCCAGGTGACGTCGAGCCCGGCGCCGGCGAGGTGCCCGGAGCGCAGGGCCGCGAGCAGGGCGCCGTGATCGATCACGGGTCCGCGGCCGACGTTGACGACGTGCCCACCGGCCCGGAGCGCGGCGAGGGCCGCGTCGGCGACGACGCCGCGGGTGTCGTCGGTGAGCGGACACGCGACGACGAGGTCGTCGCACCCGGCCAGCGCCGCGGGCAGGTCGTCCGCGCGGCGGTAGGAGTCGAGCACGGCGGCCGCGGCCGGGTAGGCGTCTGCGCCGCGGCGCCCGATCCCGACGACGTGGACGCCGAACGCCCGCAGCCGGACCGCCACCTCGACCCCGATGTCGCCGGTGCCGAGCACGGCGACCGTCCGACCGCGCAGCATCGTCCCCATCGGCGTCCCGACCGCCTTCTCGGCGACTCCTCCGCGGGCCTCCTCGAAGCGGCGCAGCAGCGCCAGGAGGAGGAGCACGGCGAGCTCGGCGACGGCCGTGGCGTTGCCCGACCCGCCTCCGGGGACGTTCGCGACGGGGATCCCGCGGGCGCGGGCGGCGTCGAGGTCGACGCCGGACACCCCGACCCCGAACTGCTGGACGAACCGCGCCCCACAGGCGTCCATCAGTGTCCCGTCGATCGTGCTGCCCAGCGGCGAGAGCACGTCCACGAGCTCCGGCGCGGCGTGGGGCACGTCGACGAGCTCCACGGCGCCGAGGCCGGGGACCCCCTCCGCGAGCGCCGCGGAGAGGCAGCGCCGCACCGCCGGGAACCCACCGCCGACCAGTCCGATGCGCACGTCGATCACGATGCCACGTCGTCGTCCCGACCGGGCGCGCCGCGGCGGGCCTCACGCCCCTCGACCCCGGCCATCCCGAGCTCGCGCCAGCGGGCGTCGATGACCTCCCACTTGGCCAGGTTGTGCCGGGCGTCGGCGAGCGCGTCGTGGGCGTCCTCGGGCGCGGGGGGCAGGTCGGGGCGCCCGACGTCGTCCCACCGCTGGCGCATGTCGCGGGTGAAGCGGGGCAGGGCCCGGGGCAGGTCGGGCATCGCGCCCCAGAGCTGGGCGACGACGACGTGGTCGTAGGGCGCGTTCCACGCCCACAGCTCCACCGGCCCCGCCCCCGCCGTCACGAACTCGTAGAAGCCCTCGCGGATCTGCAGCCGGCTGCGCCAGACCGGGTCGGAGGCCGGCGGCAGCTTGTCGAGGACGTTCTTGCGCACCCACGGACCGGCGCGCATCGGGTCGAACGCCCGGGAGACCGCGTAGAACTCACGGCCGGTCTCGTCGACGGCGCCGAGGGAGACGAGCTCGATCGTGGTCCCGTCCTCGATGAACTCGCAGTCGTAGAAGATCCGTGCCACGGGACCCCATTGTCCTCGGAGGCGGTACGCGCGGTCCCGGGTCCCCCGGGGACCCGTGCTCACGCGGCCTGGTCGGCTTCCTCCTTGGCCTTCGAGGCGTACACGTCGACGTACTCCTGGCCGGAGAGCTCCATGAGCGCGTACATCACCTCGTCGGTGATGGCGCGCTCCACCTGGCGGTCGTTCGCGATGTCGAAGTAGCGCGAGACGTCGATCGGCTCGCCGATGACGATGCGGATCTTCACCGGGCGCCAGAACCGGGACCCGACGGGGTTGGCCCGGTCGGTGCCGACCATCGCGACCGGCACGACGGGGACCTTGGCCTCCAGCGCCATGCGGGCGACGCCGGTCCGGCCCTTGTAGAGCCGGCCGTCGGGCGAGCGGGTGCCCTCGGGATAGATGCCGAACAGGCGGCCCTCGCGCAGCACCCCGATCCCGGTGTCGAGCGCGGCACGGGCGGCGCGGCCGTTGCCGCGCTCGATCGGCACCTGGCCCATCCCCGAGAAGAACCAGCGCTGCAGGGTGCCCTTCGGACCCGGCGTCGTGAAGTACTCGGACTTGGCGGGGAACGCCATGCGGCGCGGCACCATCAGGGGCAGCACGAACGAGTCCAGGACGGCCAGGTGGTTGGAGGCCACGAGGGCTCCGCCGGATCGGGGCAGGTTCTCCGCGCCGCGGACCTCGGGACGGAACGCCGCCCGCATCAGCGGCCCGAGGAACACCCACTTCATCAGCCAGTAGAGCACCGCTCTCGCCTCCTTGCTCCCCGGACGTCGCAGCGTAGGCAGCCGCGTTCTCGCCGGACAACGACACCGCGTCGTGCCCGTCACCGGAGAGTGTGTCGACTCGCCCACCCGTTCGGGCACCTGGCCGTACCGCGGACGTGTGGGACGTGCCACGATGGGCCCGGGCCGGGCCGTCGTTCGGCGCCCGGACGACCCTGGGTTGGAGGCGCTCGTGCCCGTGATGCTCGGGGCGGAGCCGTTCTCCGCCGATCCCGAGGGCGATCCCGGGATCGGCGTGGTGCTCTCGCACGGCTTCACCGGCACTCCCCAGAGCATGCGCCCGTGGGGCGAGCACCTCGCCGCCGAGGGCTTCGCGGTCCGCGGCCCGCGCCTCCCCGGGCACGGCACGACGTGGCGCGACATGCAGGCCACCCGGTGGCCGGACTGGTACGGCGAACTGGCCCGCGCGGTCGACGACCTGGCCGCCCGCTGTCGCTCGGTGTTCGTCTTCGGGCTCTCCATGGGCGGGACGCTGACGCTGCGCCTCGCCGAGTCCTACGGCGACGCGATCGCCGGACTCTGCCTGGTCAACCCCTCCGTGACGACGCTGCGGCGCGATGCCGCGTTCGCCCGCTACCTGGTCCGCGTGTGGCCGTGGGCGAACGCCGTCGCGAACGACGTCGCCAAGCCGGGGGTGACCGAGCTGGCGTACGACCGCGTGCCGCTCAAGGCCTTCGTCTCGCTCACCGAGCTGTGGGACCTGGTGCGGGGCGACCTCGCGCGGGTCGACCAGCCGGTGCTGCTGTACCGCTCGGCGACGGACCACGTGGTGGAGCCGGTCAACGCGCGGCTGGTGCTCGACGGCGTCTCCTCGACCGACACGACCGAGGTCGTCCTGCCCGACAGCTACCACGTCGCGACCCTCGATCACGACGCCCCGACGATCTTCGCGGGCAGCACGGCCTTCGCCCGGCGCGTCGACGCCGCGCGCGCGACCCCCGCACCGATCACCAGCCCGACCGCAGGGAACCGCGCATGAGCTCGCCCGATCCCGACGACACCCCCCGGCCGGAGACCCCCCGCCGCCCGGACGGGCCCGCCGACGCGCGGCGGTTCGAGCTCCCCGAGGACATCGACGCGGCGTTCGCGGCGATCGTGGCCGAGTGGGCGGGCGCGGACGCCCCGCGCTGGCCCGACCCCGACGGCCTCGCCTCGGGCGTCGGCCTCGCGACGCCGCCGCAGGGTCAGCCGGAGGCCCACCCCGAGCGCCGGCCGAACGACCTCTTCGCCGAGGGCCCGCTGATCCCGGACTCCCCGACGATCCCGCCGGAGCTCCCGCGCACCCCCCGCCCGCCCCGGGCCGACGCCGAGATCCCCCGGCCCGCGCGGCGCGAGCCGACCGATGCCGCCGAGCACTTCGTGCCTCCGGAGCCGCCCCCGCTCCCGCGGATCGGGATGTCGAGCCTGCTCGGCCTGCTGCTCCTCGTCGTCGGGGTCGTGCTGCTCGCGCTGCCGGCCCTGGTCGGCGGTGAGCTCGCCGGGCTCGGCATCGTCCCCGGACTGCTCGCGATGGCGGCCGGGCTGGGCTGGCTGGTGGTCGGGATGCGGCGCCCGTCCGGCGACGACTCGACCGACGGTCCGGGTTCCGGCGTCCTGTAGGTGCTCTGCGCGCTCACGGGCGCGAAGCGCACCTCTCGCGAGCGTCCAGGGCCGCGCCGATCAGCCCGGCGTCCCCGCCGAGCACCGCGGGGCGCACCTGCGCGAGCCGGCGGTGGCCCCCGCCCGGGCTCTCCGCGCGGTAGGTGCGCACGGCGGCGTCCAGGAAGGGCGGGGCGGAGGCGGACACCTCGCCGCCGATCACGACGACGTCGGGGTCGAACACGTCCGCGACGAGCGAGAGGCCCCGGCCCAGCCAGCCCGCGAAGTCGGCGACCACGCGCAGCGCGAGCCCGTCACCGCCGGCCGCCGCATGGGCGACGTCCCGCCCGGTCAGCGGGAGCCCCCGCTCCCAGGTGGCCCGCAGGGTGGAGAAGTCCTCGCCGACCGCGACGAGCTCGTCCGCGCCGGTTCCGAGGGCGGTCCCGCTGCAGTAGCGCTCGAAGCAGCCCCGCTTCCCGCACGGGCAGGGCCGGCCGTCCGGGACGAGCACGAGGTGCCCCAGCTCGGGCGCGACGCCGAAGGCCCCGCGGAAGACGGTGCCCTCGACCAGCAGCGCGGCGCCGACCCCGGTGCCGAGGGCGATCAGGACCGCGACGCGCGCCCCCGCGGCGGCACCGACCCGGTGCTCGGCGAGGCCGGCGGCGTTGGCGTCGTGCTCGAGGGTCACCGGCAGCCCGAGGCGCTGCGACATGCGTTCGACGACGGGTTCGTCGCGCCACGGCAGGTGGGCGCCGAAGGAGACCGACCGTCGGTCGCGGTCGACGAAGCCGGCCACGGCCAACCCGACGCCGGCCACCTCGCGACCGTCCGCCCGCGCTTCCCCGACGAGGTGGTCGACGAGGCCCGCCACCGTCTCGTCGAGCTCGGGTGCGGTCCGCGGGGTCGGGGCGACGCGGGTGGCGAGCAGCGTCCCGTCGGCGTCGACGAGCCCGGCCTTCGCCGAGGTGCCGCCGACGTCGACGCCGAGGGTCAGCACGGCCGCGTCCGCCGGCGGACCGGGATGCGCTGGACACCGCGGGTCGAGCGCGCCGCGGCGGGCGTGGGGGTGCGGGTGGCCGGCCCGGGCGCGGACGGGGCCGGTGTGGTCGGCGCGGGCTCCGGAGCGGCGGTGGGGGCCGGGGCGCCCGTCGGCCGGGGGCGGGGACTCGGGCGGGGACCCCGCTTGCCGGTGGGCCGGTCGGGGGCGGGCCGGGGCGGCTCGTCGGAGGCCGGGGCGGACGGGGCGGGCTCGGGGTCGAACCGCGCGTGGGCGGGGACGTCCCCGGGTTCCTCGGCCTCGTCGTGAGCGGGTCCGGTCGCCGTCGGGTCGGGGGCCGCCGGGGCACCCGTCGTCGGGAACGGGTGCTCCTGGACAGGGTGCTCGTGGGCGTGGCTCTGGAGGAGCAACCGGAGCACGACGAGCAGCGCGGACGCCTGTTCGGCGAGGTGGGCGGTGAGCTCGGGCTGCTCCCCGCGCAGGGCCGCGACCAGCGTGCACACCGGGCACCAGGTGCAGGGCCCGGCGCTCTGCCGGGGGCGCGAGGCACCCGCCGCCCGCGCCGTCGCCACCCCGTCGACCCGGGTGCCGACCCAGTCCAGCAGCGTCGTCGCCGTCGCCCGCGCCTCGCGGGCCAGCTGCTCGCGCGCCGCCCGGTCCGCCGCGCTTCCCCCCGGTCCCGTCACGTCACTGCATCCAGACGGCCGGGTCGGGGCGGAAGGCGACGGAGAGGACGTCGTCGTCGAGGTCGGCGGCGACCACGTCGCAGCGTCGCAGCACCGGCGGGAGGGCCACCGTCCGCCGGCGTCCCCCGACCGTCACCGCGAGCTCGTCGCCGATGCGGGCGAGGTCGACGTCACCGTCGCCGATGCCCGGCACCTGCAGGTCCAGCACGTACTCGCTGTCGGTGGAGGTGCCCTCGCCCGCGGTGCGCCGCAGCTCGAGCAGCGGGCGGGCCAGCCCGCCGTCGAGGGGGTTGTCGCCGCCGTAGAGGTCGTCGGCGAGCTCGCCGAGCTCGTCGGGGCCTACAGGCTCGCCGGCGCGATGGCCGACGGCCCGCACCGGCACCCCGAGGCCCGCCATGAGCTCACCGAGCTCGGTCAGGACCTCCTCCTGCTCCCGACGACGCTCCCGGAGCCAGGACGCGGCGGCGCCCCGGCCGGCGCCCGGATCGGGGACGACGCGGTTCGCGATGACGCCGTCGACGTGCAGCTCGTGCAGCGCGAGCGCGGTCAGCGTGCGCCGGGTCTCCGCGGCCACCACGCGCTCCGGGGTGAGCACCAGGCGGATCGTCGTGGTGTCGCGGTCGGCGAGCAGCGACCGCAGTCCGGAGAGCTGCTCGGCCAGCCTCGAGAGCGACGCGGCCGCGGCGTCCCACTTCGCGACCTGCGCCCCGCTGCCGGCGAGACCGGCCAGGACCCCGCGCACCGCGCGGCGGTGGGCCGGGAACAGCCGCTCCAGGTAGCCGCCGAACGCCTCGGGGAGGCTGAGCAGGCGCAGCGTCTCCGCGGTCGGGCCGCAGTCGACGACGACGACCTCCCAGGGGCCGTCCTCGGTCGCCCGCCGGACCTGCTCGAGCGCCAGCAGCTCCTCGACCCCGGGCAGCACGGTGAGCTCGTCGGCGACCAGCTCCTCGACCCCCGCACCGGCCAGCAGTGTGCGGAGCTGGGCGCGCAGCGGCTCCCAGGCCTCGTCGACCAGCGCGCGGGTGTCGACGTGGGCCGCGAACAGGCCGGGCAGGCTCGCCGTGACCTCCGTCGGCTCGCCGCCCAGGTCGGCGGCGAACGCGTCACCGAGGGAGTGCGCCGGATCCGTCGAGAGCACGAGGACCTTGCGACCCGAGCGCGCGAGCGCCACCGCGGTCGCGGCGGCGGTGGTCGTCTTGCCCACCCCGCCCTTGCCGGTGAAGAGCAGGACGCGCACTAGCCCTCCACGCGGCGCTTGAGCCCGCTCAGCGCCGTGTCCATGATCCGCTTCTCGGCGCGGCGCTTGATCAGGCCCGGCATGGGCACCGCCAGGTCGACGGACAGCGTGTAGGTCACGGTGGTCTCCTCCTCGGAGCCCTCGAGCCGGTACCGCCCGCGCTGGCCGCGCTGCATCTGACCCGAGACGAGGTCCCAGGTGACGCCGTCGTCGACCCAGTCGTACGCGAGCACGTAGGTGTCCTTGAGGGGACCGGCATCCAGGGTGAACCGGACCTGCTCCGGGCGGCCCTCGTCGTCGTGCGTGAGGACCTTCGCGGACGTGATCGAGTCCGCCCACTCCGGGTAGGCGGGGAAGTCGGCGATCACGTCGAGCACGGCCGCCGGAGCGGCCGTGATCGTGATGGACTGTGTGGACTCGTCCGCCATGGCGCGGAAGGCTACCGTCGCGCCCGGATCCGATCGTCCCCGACGTCGACCAGGACACGTCCGACACATCTCACGCGTGACGATGCGGTGCACCGACGACGCGGGGGTCACCAGCGCACCGCGGCCGCGGTCCCCCGACGTCGGAAGTGCCCCACGTTCAGGCACTCGGTGTGGCCGATCCGGATACGGGGCGTGAGCGGGGCGTGGACGTGGCCGAAGAGCGCCAGCCGGGGGCGGTGGTCGCGGATGTGTTCCACCAGGGCCGGCGAGGTCAGTTCGTGGGTCCGGGCGACGACGTCGTAGGCGAGCTCGGCCACCGCGGGCGGCGCGTGGCTGCAGAGCACGTCGACCGGCCCGAGCGCCTCGACCGCGGCGGTGTACTCCCCCGCCTCGCGCATGAAGGCGCGGAACACGCCCGCCCGGGGCTCGATGCCGGGCGGCAGCGGCACCCCACCGACGAAGCCGACGCGGTGGTCCCCGATCTCGAGCACCTCGCCGTCGACGGCCCGTACCTGCGGATACCTCGCCAGGAACTCGGGCCACACCGCAGGGACGTCGACGTTGCCCGGGATCAGCCAGACCGGGACGTCGAGGGCGCCGAGCACCGCGAACATCTGCTCGTAGCGGCGGTGGACCGCGACGTCGACCTGCGCGGCGGGGTCGTCGACATCGGCCCACAGCGCTCGGGTGTACTCCCGCAGCGCCCCCGGGCCGCCCTCGGAGCGCAGCCGCGCGAACTCGACGGTGGCGTCCGGCCCGAGGATCTCGGCGAGGATTCCCTGGCTCGGTTCGTCGTAGTCGACGAAGTCGAGCAGGTCGCCCAGGACGAGCAGCGCCTCGGCACCGTCGGCGGCCCGAGCCAGGGCGTCGGCGTTGCCGTGGACGTCGGAGACGACATGAACCAGCACAGCCCAGCACTCGTCCCGTCGGTTCAGGCGGTGGCGGGGACCGCGGGCTCGCCCGGAGGGCGGCCGCGCTCGAGGGCGTCCTTGAGGCCGAAGGCGATCTCCTTGGCCCCGCGCTGGCGGCGCAGCGCCTCGCGCGCCGGGCCCGACCGGCCCCGCAGCGCCCGCCGGGCCGGCGCCCCCTCCGGGCCGGGCGCCGGGTCGACCCGCAGGAACCAGTGGAGCAGGGTGCCCTCCTCGCCGCCGGCGTCCGGGCCGATCGCCCGCGCGAAAGGACCCAGCGCCACCGGCTCGCACCAGACCTCCGCGCTGCCGACCCAGCGGCCGGTGACCGACCAGCGGATGCCGGCCTCGCCGCGGTCCGCGAAGACGCTCAGCTCGAGGTCCGGCCAGAGCCGCGGCCACTCCCGCGGGTCGGCGAACGCGGCAGCCACCTCGGCCCGTCCGGCGAGCACGAACGTCTCGTCGATCACGTCGAGGGCGGCCACGGGGCCAGCCTGCCCGACGATCACCTGCTCCGCACCGGGAGGGCCGACCGATCTGCCCTGTATCACCCGGTACGTCCGGTTACCTCGTGGTAGTGACGGCCCGCCGCCCTCGCCCTAGGCTGCGCTGATCAGGGCCGTCGAGGGCGTCGGCCGATGCGCGAGAGGGTGTGTTCGGGGTGCAGGAGTACAGCGTGCCGGCCGCGGCGAAGGTGGCGGACGACGACCGGCTCACCGACGCGGTGTGGGCGAACGCGGACGAGCACCCCGACGAGGTCGCCTACCGACGCGCCGTCGGGGGCGAGTGGACGCCGGTCACCTTCCGCGAGTTCCGCGACGACGTCGTCGCCGTCGCCAAGGGGTTCATCGCGGCCGGCCTGGAGCCGGGCGACCGGGTCGGGATCGTCGCCCGGACCCGCTACGAGTGGACGGTGCTCGACTACGCCCTCTGGACCGCGGGCTGCGTCGGGCTGCCGATCTACGAGACCTCCTCGGCCTCGCAGTACGAGTGGTGCCTCTCGAACTCGGGGGCCCGGGGCGTGATCGTCGAGACCGACGAGCACCGCCGCACCCTCGACGAGGTGACCGGTTCGCTGCCCGACCTCGTGCACGTGTGGCAGATCGACGGCTCCTCCCCCGCGCTCGAGGCGTTGACGGAGGCCGGCACCGAC
>JAICLN010000283.1 GCA_025925615.1 Actinomycetospora sp.
CGCGTGGTCGGAGAGCCGGCCGAGCGCGAACACCGCCCCGAACACCAGGGCCAGCACGGCGCCGAGCGCGAAGGCCCGCAGCGTGTTGACCAGGCCCTCGAGCAGCGCGAGCTGGATGTTCTCGTAGAGGATCCACTCCCACACGGCGGGGTCGAACTGCCCGGTGGCCGCCAGCCGGACGATCACGAACGCCAGCAGGGCGGCGACGACGAGCACCGCGACGACCCCGAGCGCCCCGTTGCGGGCCCGTGCCCGCGGGCCGGGGACGTCGAACAGCACGGCCGTGGGGGCGCTCACCGGGCACCCGCCGCGACCCGGGTCCCGCCCGAGGACGCCGACCACCGTCGTTCCAGCGACCGTTGCAGCAGCGTCATCGGGGTGATCAGCACTCCGAACCCGAGCGCGACCCAGAGCAGGCCGGCCAGCGTGGAGTAGCCCCGCTCGGAGAGCGTCGAGTAGATGCCTCCCGCCTCGACCACCGAGAAGCCGGCCGCCACCGTGGTGTTCTTGATCAGGGCGATCTGCACGCTGGTCAGCGGCGGCACGACCGCCCGGATCGCCTGCGGGAGGATCACCAGGCCCAGCGACTGCCCGAAGCCGAGCCCGAGGGCCCGCGCCGCCTCGGCCTGGCCCGGCGGCACCGTCGTGATCCCGGACCGGATCGTCTCGCAGACGAACGCCGCCGTGTAGAGCGAGAGCGCGATGACGGCGAGGGTGAAGTAGTCGAGGTCGACGATCTCCAGGCGCGGGAAGCCGAACGCGAAGAAGAACATGATCAGCGTCAGCGGCGTGTTGCGCAGCAGCGTGACGTAGGTGGTGGCGGCGACGCGCATCGCGGGCACCGGGCTCACGCGCATGGCGGCGAGCAGGGTGCCGAGCACGAGCGACGCGATCGAGGAGACGACGAACAGCTCGATCGTGCCGAGGAAGCGGATGCCGAACTCGCCGAGATTGTCGAGGAGCACGTTCACGGGTGGCCTCCCGCCGCAGGCCTAGTAGCGCTGGACGGCGGGCGGCGTGGCCGGGGAGCCCGACCTGCCGAGCGTCGCGTCGTAGATGCGCTGCCAGGTGCCGTCGGTCTCGGACTGCGCGATCAGGTCGTTGACCTTGGTGCGGAAGGCGATGTCGTCGCGCGGGACGCCGATGCCGTAGGGCTCCTGGGAGAAGACCTGGCCGACGACCTTGAGGCGCTGCGGGTCCTGGGCGGCGAAGCCCTTGAGGATCGCGTCGTCGGTGGTCACCGCGTCGACCTGGTTGGCGACGAGCTGGTCCACGCACTGCGAGTAGTTCTGGAACTCGACGACGTTCTGCGGCTGGGTCAGGTTCTGCTGGCGCACGCGCTGGATCGGCGTGGAGCCGGTGACCGAGCAGACCTTCTTGTTCTGCAGCGTCTGCGGTCCGGTGATCGAGGTGTCGTCGGCGCGCACGAGGAGGTCCTGGCCGGCCTGGAAGTACGGGCCGGCGAAGCCGACGCGCTGCTTGCGGTTGTCGTTGATCGTGTAGGTGCCGACGTAGTAGTCGACGTCGCCGCGCGAGATCGCGTCCTCGCGGGCCGCCGACGGGACGACCACGTAGTCGATCTTGTCGGGGGCGAACCCGAGACCCGCCGCGACCATGCGGCCGATCTCGATGTCGAAGCCCGAGTACTGGCCCGTCGTGGGGTCCTGCACGCCGAGGCCGGGCTGGTCGTTCTTGACGCCCATCCGGACCCGGCCGGCCTGCTGCATCTTCGCGAAGGTCGGCGAGCCCGGGACCTGCACGTTCGCGGCGACCGGATAGGACAGCTGGGCGCTCGGGGCCGCACCCGGGGCGCCCTCCCGACCGCAGGCGGCGCCGAACAGCAGCGCCGCGATCGCCAGGACGACGCCGACCACCCGCACGGTTCTCATGACCAGCTCCTAGTGAGTGAGGATCTTGCCGAGGAAGTCGCGCGCCCGCTCGGAGGAGGGGCGGCTGAAGAACGCGTCGGGGGTGGAGTCCTCGACGATCTCGCCGTCGGCCATGAACACCACGCGGTGCGCGGCACGGCGGGCGAAGCCCATCTCGTGGGTGACCACGATCATCGTCATGCCGTCGCGGGCCAGGTCGGCCATCACCTCGACGACCTCGCCGACCATCTCCGGGTCGAGCGCCGAGGTGGGCTCGTCGAAGAGCATGACCTTGGGGTCCATGGCGAGGGCCCGGGCGATCGCCACGCGCTGCTGCTGCCCGCCGGAGAGCTGGGCCGGGTACTTGTGGGCCTGGTCGGCGATGCCGACGCGCTCGAGCAGCGTCGTCGCCCGGTTCTCGGCCTCCCCCTTCGAGACCTTCCGGACCCGGATCGGCGCGAGGGTGACGTTCTCGAGGATCGTCCTGTGGGCGAACAGGTTGAACTGCTGGAAGACCATGCCGACGTCGCTGCGCAGCGCGGCCAGGTCGCGGCCCTCGGCGGGCAGTTCCCGGCCGTCGATCTCGACGGTCCCGGAGTCGATGGGCTCCAGCCGGTTGATCGCGCGGCAGAGCGTCGACTTGCCGGACCCCGAGGGCCCGAGGACGACGACGACCTCGCCCGGCGCGATCTCCAGGTCGATGTCGCGCAGGACGTGCAGGTCACCGAAGTGCTTCTGCACCCCGGCCATCCGGACCATCGGCGTGCTCGTCGTTCCCGGGTCCATCGGGTGGCCCTCCCCACATCGAGCTGGTGGCGGGTGACGGTGCCCCGGCGGGGACGCCCTGCCCAGATGTCTTGAGGAAGACTTAGGGTTCGGTTGACCCGACGAGACGGGGTGACGGGCGTGCGCATCCTGCTGGTGGAGGACGACGACCGCGTCGCCGCGGCCCTGCGCACCGCGCTGGCCCGCCAGCAGATCGAGGTCGAACGCCTGGCCGCGGGCCGCGAGGTGGTGGCCCACCTGGCCGGGATCGACGTCGTGCTGCTCGACCTGGGCCTGCCCGACGTCGACGGCATCGACGTCTGCCGCCGCGTCCGCGAGGCCGGCGACACCCCGGTCATCGTCGTGACCGCCCGCGGCGAGGTGGACGACCGCATCCTCGGCCTGCACTCCGGCGCCGACGACTACCTGGTCAAGCCCTACGACGCCGGGGAGCTGGTCGCCCGCATCCACACCGTCCTGCGCCGCCGCCGGCCCGAGGTACCCACGGCCGACGTCGTGACGGTCGCCGAGGGCCTGGTGGTCGACCTCGCCCGCCGCGAGGTCAGCGACGCCGGGACCCCGGTGGCGCTGAGCCGCAAGGAGTTCGCGGTCCTCGCGCTGCTCGCCCGCGCCGACGGGGCGGTGTGCACCCGGGACCGGATCGTCGCCGAGGTCTGGGGGCGGGCCTGGCCGGGCGCGAACCGGACCCTGGACGTGCACGTCGCGACCCTGCGCACGAAGCTCGGGCGCCCGGACCTGGTCGCGACGGTGCGCGGGGTCGGGTACCGGCTCGCGCGGGCCTGAGGGCCGGTGCGCACCCGCCTGCTCGTCGTCGTGACCGTGCTGGTCGCGGCGGTCGTGGTCGGCCTCGGCGTCCCGCTGGGCATCGCCGGGGCCTCGGCGTCGACGGCGGAGATGTTCACCGACCGGCTCGGGGACACCACGCGCTTCGCCGCCCTCGCCCAGCGCCCCGTCACCGACTCGGACACCGCGGCGCTGCAGGCCGAGATCGCCCGCTACGACGAGCTCTTCGGCGCCCCCGCGGCCATCCTCGACCGGCAGGGCCAGGTGCTCGTCGCCTCGCGGCCGGAGCCGCTCGCGGGCGCTCGGGAGGATGCCACCCGGGTCGGGCTCGCCCTGGCCGGGCGGCGCTCGCCGCCGCCGGGGACGATCTGGCCCTGGGACACCCGGCCGATGCTGCTGGCCGAGCCGGTCCTGGTGGGCGGCGAGGTGCGCGGTGCGGCGCTGACGATCTCGCCGACCGGTGGGCTGCGGCGCGGCGTCCTGGCCCAGTGGCTGCTGCTCGCGGCCGCCGGGATCATCGCGTTCGCCGCGGCGGCCCTCGCGGCGCTGCCGCTGGTGCGCTGGATCCTCGCCCCGGTGGAGCGCCTCGACGCCGGGACCGCGGGGGTGGCGGCGTCGGTGCGCGCGGGCCGGCCCGCTGATCCGGTGGGGGAGGAGCGGGGGCCGCCGGAGCTGCGCCGCCTGACCCGGCACTTCGACGCCATGGCCGCGACGGTCTCGGCCACGCTCGAGGCCCAGCGCGCCTTCGTCGCCGACGCGGGCCACCAGCTGCGCAACCCGCTGACCGCGCTGCGGCTGCGGCTGGCCACCCTCGGGGAGGACCTCGACGACCTGCCCGCCCCCGACGACGTCCGCGAGGGCCACCGGGCCGCCGTCGAGGAGGTCGACCGGCTCACCGTCGTCCTCGACGCGCTGCTCGCCCTCGCCCGCACCGAGGGTCGGGTGGCGCCGCCGGTCGCGGTTCGGGTCGACGCGCTGCTCGCCGAGCGGGTGGAGACCTGGGAGGTGCTCGCCGAGCACGAGGGCCTGCGCCTGTCCCGTGCCGGGCCCGGCGGCCTCGTCGTGCAGTCCGACCCGGTCACGGTGACCACCGTCCTCGACGCGGTCCTCGACAATGCCGTCAAGTACTCCCCGTCCGGCGGTGCCGTGGAGCTGACGACGGCCCGGGTCGACGGCGCCGTCGAGATCGCGGTCCGCGACCACGGGCCGGGGTTGCGCCCGGAGGAGCTCGGGCGGGCGACCGAACGGTTCTGGCGGGGCTCACCGGTCGGCGGTCCGGGGCCCGGTCACGGACAGCACGCCGAGAGGGGCTCCGGGCTCGGCCTGGCGATCGCGGCCCGCGGGGCGGAGCGGGCGGGGGCCGAGCTGGCCCTGGAGCTCCCCGACGACGGCGGGCTGCGGGTGGTCCTCCGGTGGGCTCCGCCCTCGTGAGCACTTTCCGGGGTGATAACCCCGGAAAGTGCTCACAGGGCCGGAGGCCACCTAGTACGGCTTGCTGTCCGCGAACGCCGCCCGGGCCCCGGCGTGCAGCGGGACGGGCTGGGTGCCGATCGCGGTCCGGGGGTCGACGCTGCGGCCGGCGGCGTCCGCGGCGGCGAGCGCGTCGACCCGGTCGAGCAGGACGCGGGTGAGCCCGCGGGCGGTCGACAGCGGCATCCGGGCCGTCGTGAGCAGGACGTTGCGCACCGACACCGTCGTGACCGGCTCGGCGATGCCGTAGGTGCGCGCGGGCACCGTCGTGACGTCGTAGACCGGGTAGGCCCGGCGCAGCGCGTCGACCTGCTCGGTGAGGTCGAGGAGCCGGAGGGGGACCTGCGCCGCCAGCTCGTCCACACCCGTCGTCGGGACCCCGCCCGACCAGAAGAACGCGTCGATCGTTCCGGCCCGCAGCGCGGCCACCGAGTCGCCCAGCCCGAGGTGGGAGGCGAGGAGATCGGTCTCGGCGAAGAGGCCGACCGTCGCGAGCAGGCGCGGCGCGATGACCAGCACCCCGGAGTTCGGTGCGCCGATCGAGACGCGGCGCCCGCGCAGGTCGGCGAGGCGCCGGATGTCCGAGCCCGCCGGGACGACGACGTGGATCGCGTCGTCGTGCACCCGCGCGAGGGCCTGCAGCGGGCGGTCCGGCCGGGCGCCGTCGA
>JAICLN010000032.1 GCA_025925615.1 Actinomycetospora sp.
CGCTCCTGGCCGGGGCGGCGCGGGCCGGGCAGCCGGTCGTCGTCGCGCTCGACGCCACCACCTCCGCCGTCGTGCGGGACGGGCTCGCCGCGGACCTCCTCGACGGCGTCGAGTTCCTCGACCCGGAGCGGCCGAGCCGGTCCGACCCGTTCCAGCTGGCCGCCCGGCGCGCGACGGCGGCGGCCGCCGAGGCCCGCGTCGGGCTCCGCTCCTTCGTCGTCACCCAGCACCAGCCCCAGCTCGGGCTGTCCGACGACTACTGGCTGCGCCTCGAGGCCGCGCTCGACGAGGCCCTGCGCCGGCTGCCCGTGACGCTGTACTGCGCGTACCGCCTCGGTGCCCTGCCGCTGCACGCCCACGAGAACGGCGCGGTGACGAACGGGGTGGGGGCGAACGGCACCGGAGGCGTGCCGACCGCCTTCTTCGCCACCCACGCCGAACTGGCCCGCGTCGCCGACATCGACCACCCCGTCGCGAACCCCGCGCACCGTGACCCGGCCGACCTCGTGCGCGGACTGCCGCCCGCCGTCGTCCCCGAGGCCCCGCAGGGCGCTCGCCGCTGGGCCTTCGACGCCGCCGGGCTCGGCCCGCTGCGGCGTGACCTGACCGCCGCGGTGGCCATGAGCGGTCTGGAGGCGCAGGCGGGGGAGGACCTCGTCTACGCGGCCAGCGAGGTCGCGACGAACGCCGTGGAGCACGGGAACGGCTCCGGGGTGCTGTGGACGTGGGTCGCCGACGGCGAGGCGGTGTGCCTGGTCGCCGACGCCGGCCGGTTGCGCGAGCCGTTCCCCGGCGTCGTGCCGCCGCCGCTCGATCAGGACCGCGGGCGGGGGCTCTGGCTCGCCAGGGCGCTCTGCGACGAGGTGGAGGTCTCCGTCGACGACGACGGCACGCGGGTCCGGCTGGCGCGGCGCCTCGTGCGCAGCGCGCCCACCACCCGGCAGATCACGTAGGTCGCGAACGCGATCCCGGCGACGAACGGGCTGATCGGCAGCCCGGGCGCGAGGGACAGCACGATCCCGCCGAGTACCGCGACCTCGGCGAACACCACGGCGAGCACCGTCGCGAGCAGCGGGCTCGCGGTCAGCCGGGCGGCCGCCGCGGCCGGGGTGATGAGCAGCGAGAGGACCAGCAGCGCCCCGACGATCTGCACGCCGAGGGCCGTCGTCGCGCCGAGCAGCACGGCGAACGCGATCGAGAGCGCCCGCACCGGCACGCCGCGGGCGGCGGCCATCGTCGGGTCCAGGCTCGCGAACAGCAGCGGCCGGTAGGCGACGGCCAGAACGCCGATGACGACGACCCCGGTCACCGCCAGCGAGACCAGGTCCCCGGTGTCGACGCCGACGATCTGCCCCACGAGCAGCCCGAACTTGTTCGCCGAGCGCCCGGTGTAGAGCGACTGGAACAGGACGCCGAGGCCGAGCCCGAACGAGAGCAGCACCCCGATCACGGAGTCGCGCTCGTGGGCGGCGAGCCCGAGGGCGCCGAACACCAGCGCGACGAGGACCGCGCCGACCAGCGCGCCCCACCCGACCGCCCCCGCGCCGAACAGCAGCAGCGCGCCCGCGCCGCCGGCGAACGAGAGCTCCGAGGTGCCGTGCACCGCGAACGCCATGCCGCGCCCGACGACCAGCGGGCCGAGCAGCCCCGCGAGCAGGGCCAGGACGGCCCCGGCGAGCAGCGCCTGGCGGACGAAGCCCTCGCCGAGCAGGAACCAGGTGGTGCTCACCGGGCACCGACCTCCTCGCGCAGCGGTGACCCGTCGTCGTGGTGGTGGTGCACCGGGGCGTCCTCCGCGCCGACGACGAGGATGCGGCCGCGGACCCGGACGACCTCGACGTCGGTGCGGTAGAGCTGCGAGAGGTTCTCCGAGGTCATGACCTCCTCGGGCGTGCCGATCCGGAACCGGCCGTCGACGAGGTAGAGGATGCGGTCGACCACGGGGAGCACCGGGTTCAGCTCGTGGGTCACGAACACGACCGCGGTGCCGTGCTCGCGGCGGCGCTTCTCGACCAGGTCGACGACCTCGCGCTGGCGGGCCAGGTCGAGCGAGAGCAGCGGCTCGTCGGCGAGCAGGAGCGCCGGGTCCCCGACGAGCGCCTGGGCCACGCGCAGCCGCTGGTGCTCACCCCCGGACAGCGAGCCGACGGGGGCGTCGGCGTACCCGAGGGCATCGACCTGGGCCAGCGCGGCGTGGACCTGGGCCCGGCGCCGCGTGCGCCCGGACAGGCCCGGGCCCCAGCGGTGGCCGTCGAGCCCGAGGCCGACGAGGTCGCGGCCCCGCAGCGGGGTGAGCGGGTCCAGCGCGCGCTGCTGGGGGATGTAGCCGACCGCGGCGCTGCCCCGGGCGGGCGCCGCGCCGTGGATCCGGACCTCGCCCGCCGAGAGCGGCAGCAGCCCGAGCAGGACCTGAAGCAGCGTCGTCTTCCCGGAGCCGTTGGGTCCGAGGACCGCGACGAACTCGCCGGGCTCGATCCCGAGGTCCAGGTCGGACCACAGCGTGCGCGGTCCTCGTCGCAGCTCGGCGCCGGACAGCGAGACCGCCGTGTCCCGGCTCTCGACTGAACTCATGCTCGTCCTCTCGGCCACGGAGCCGGTCACGACGGTGCGCCGACGGCCTTCGCGAGCGCCGCCCGCGTCCCGTCCACCCACTGCAGGTAGTCGGTGACGCCGGCGGGCAGCGTCTCGGTCACGTCCACGACCGCCACGCCCGCCCCGGCCGCCCGGTCGCGCAGGCCCTGCACGACGGGGGTCTCCGTCTGGGGATTGAACACGAGTGCCGTGACCCGCCGGGCGGAGAGGGCGTCACCGACCTGGACGAGGGACGCCGCGGACGGGTCGGTCTCGTTCTCGACGGCCTCGACGAAGTCCTGGGGGGTGACGTCGACGACGCCCGCGGTGCGCAGCAGGTAGTGCGCGATCGGCTCGGTGGAGATGACCTGGGTGCCGGGCCTGGCCTGCCCGATCGCGGCGGTCCGGGCGGCGATCCGGTCGACCTGGGCGTCGAAGGCCTGCGCGCGCTGCTGCAGACCCGCGGTCCGCGCCGGCTCGGCCTGCCCGAGGCGCTGCGCGATCTGGTCGGCGACCGCCTTCACCGTCGCGGGGTCGAACCAGACGTGCTCGTTGTCGTCGGCCTTGTCCGGGCGCAGGTCGAAGGCCTCGATGGTGTGCGCCTTCGCGGCCGGATCCGCGCCGGTGACCTTGGCGACGAAGGTGTCGTACCCGCCGCCGTTCGCGACGACGAGGTTCGCGCGGCTGATCCGGGCGGCATCGGCAGGAGTGCTCTCGTAGGAGTGCGGGTCGCCGGCCGGGTCCTTGATGATCGAGTCCACCTGCGCGTCCGGCCCGGCGACGGCGCTCGCAACGGCGCCCCAGACGTTCGTGGTGGCGACGACGGTCAGCGTCCCGGGGGCGGCCTCCGAGGTGGCCGTGGAGCTCCCGCAGCCCGCGACGAGGGTGAGAGCGACGAGGGCTCCCCCGGCGGTGAGGGCGGCGCGGCGGGCGGGGGTCATGGGTGGCGGCTCCGGTTCGGTGTCAGCGGTGTCGCATCGCAGACGCTCAACGTCTGGAAATCCACATCGTCGAGGACACCGGGTCGGCGTCGCGCAAACGATAACCGTTCTCGTTATCGCTGGCGAGAGTGGCCCGCACGACACGACCGGGTCGCGGAACGGCGACGAGCGGTGGCCCTAGATCGAAACAGTCGCTAGGTTGCGCAGGTGGCTGAGGCACTCGAGGGGCGGAGGTCGACGCGCCGGACGGCGACGCTGGCCTCGCTGGCCGCCGAACTCGGCGTGTCCCGGACGACGGTCTCGAACGCCTACAACCGCCCCGATCAGCTGTCCCCGGCCCTGCGACGGCGCGTGCTCGACACCGCCCGCCGGCTCGGCTACCCGGGGCCCGATCCCGTCGCGCGGTCCCTGCGCACCCGCAAGGCGGGCGCCGTCGGCCTGCTGCTCACCGAGGCGCTGTCCTACGCGTTCCGCGACCCCGTGGCCATCCAGTTCCTCGAGGGCCTCGCCCTCGCCTGCGAGGACAACGGCTCCGGCCTGCTGCTCGTCCCGGTGAGCCCCGAGGCCGAGGACGTCGGCGCGGTCTCCCGCGCCGGGGTCGACGGCTTCGTCGTGTACTCCATGCCCGACGACGACGAGCACTTCGCCGCCGTCCTCGAGCGTCCGGTCCCGGTGGTCGTCTGCGACCAGCCGACCGACGTCCCCGACGTGGACCGGGTCGGCATCGACGACCAGGCCGCGATGGTGGCGCTCGCGCGTCACCTGGGCGAGCTCGGGCACCGTCGGGTCGGCGTGCTCTGCATGCGGCTCTCGACCGACCGCAACGACGGGTTCGCCGCCGTCGAGCGCCAGGACTCCGCCCGCTACGAGGTCCAGCGCCGGCGCCTGGCCGGCCTGCGCGACGGATTCACCGAGTTCGGCGTGGACTGGTCGACCGTCCCCGTCGTCGAGCGCTTCGACCACACCGAGGCCGCCGGCGCGACCGCCGCCGAACAGCTCCTCGAGCGCCACCCCGACGTCACCGCCGTCATGTGCACCTCCGACATCCTCGCCCTCGGCGCGCTGCGCGGGGTCCGCGGCAGCGGCCGCGACATCCCGGGCCAGGTCACCGTGACCGGGTTCGACGGCGTCCCGGCGGCCGAGCGCGCGGGCCTCACGACCGTGCGTCAGCCCTCGCTGGACAAGGGCCGGGCCGCGGGCGAGCTGCTGCTCGACCGCGGCGACCGCCAGCGCTCCCGGACGCTGCTGCTCCCGACGGAGCTGATGGTGCGGGCGACGAGCGGCCCGCCCCCGTAGGTGCGCTTCGCGCTCGTGAGCACTTTCCGGGGCTATGACCCCGGAAAGTGCTCACAAGGCCGGAGGCCACCTAGCCTAGAAGATCCGCGGGCGCCGTGATCGTGCGGCGGGCGGCAGCCGCCGACGCTGCGCCTTGGCCAGCGGCCAGCCCACCTGCTCGCCGAACGAGACCCCGGCGGCGAGCCCGAGGCTGACGGTGAGGGCGAGCAGGATCGTCACGCTGCCGGCCCCGATCGTGCTGCCGGTCCCGGTGGCTCCGGTGCCGTCCGTCGCGAGCTGGGAGAACCCGGTGTAGAGGCTCAGACCCGGCAGCAGCGGTCCGATCCCGGCGACGACGAGCACGAGCGGGGGCAGCCCGAGCCGGTGCGGCAGCACCATCGCGATCAGGCCCAGGACGCCGGCCGCCATGGTGGACGCGACGACCTGGCCCAGACCCTGGCCGATGCCGATCGCGTAGATCGCCCACGCCGCGGCGCCCCCGACGCCCGCGACCGGCAGGGAGGGCCACGGGGCGTAGGCGGAGAGCGCGAAGAAGAGCCCGGCGGCCCCGGCCGCGACGAGCGACTTGAAGTCCGCCTGCGGCGTCACGTCCTGGGGGACGACGAGCGCGTAGGACAGTGCCGACGGGCCGCCCACCGCGGCCGCCAGCTTGATGGAGACGACGACGCCGACGAGCAGACCCGCCGTCGAGAGCACGACCTCCACCGCGCGCCCGGCCGCCGTCAGGGGGAACCCGGTGATCGCGTCCTGGACGAGTCCCACGAGCGAGAGCCCGGTGAGCAGCACGATGATGCCGGCGGCGACGACGAACGCCGGGGAGTCGAGCAACGCCCCGGAGAACGCCAGCGCGATCGCGGCCGAGGTCACCACCATCGCCCCGAACACCTGCTGGAAGAACAGCGGCACGTTGCGGCGCCCGAGCCACCGCGCCATGCCCCAGATGACCGCGGTGAGCACGAACGTCACGAGCCCGACGCCGAGCCCACCGCCGATCAGGACGGCGACGGCGGACGCGAACGCCGATCGGGCGAGCCCGGCGACGTAACGCGGGTACGGGTGGTCCGCCGCGACCGCCGTCGCGAGGCGTTCGAAGGCCTGCGCCGAGGTGATCGGGTCGTCGCTGTCGACGATGTCCTTGATCAGCGCGTCGACGGTGGCGAGGCGGGTGTAGTCCTGCGTGCGGTAGCGGACGTTGCGCATCGTCGTCACCGGGCCCACCTCGACGCCGCGGTGGCAGCACATCGTGATGGTCGAGAACGCGATGTCCACGTCGCAGGTCGGGAGGCCGTAGGCGCGCGCGACGGCGAGCATCGTGTCGTGGGCGACGGCCGCCCCGGCTCCCGTCGCGAGCTGGACCTCCCCGATGCGCAGGGCGAGGTCGAGGACCCGCAGCACCAGGGTGTCGTCGGCGACCTGCGGTCCGGTCATGGCCGGCAGCAGGTTGTCGCGGACGGTGGGGGCGTCGATCGCCGCGCGCCGCAGGTCGTCCGCGGAGGGGAGCGGGACGTGACGGAGGAAGGAGCCGCGGGGGCGCTGGGTGGCCACGGGCTCGGGCTCGGGCTCGGGCTCGGGTGTCGGCGCGTCGGGGGGTGTGGAGCGCCGCATCCCGGGGATCTTCATGGGTGACACCTCGTGGGACGCCTCGGGCGGGAGATCGTTGTCGGGGAGCTGCTCGATCGCCGGTGTGACCCACACCGGACGGCCCGACCCGTGGCTTCGGCGGGGCCCCTACGATGGTGCCTGGTGCCGGCGTAGCTCAATCGGCAGAGCACTCGCCTTGTAAGCGAAAGGTCCGGGGTTCGATTCCCCGCGCCGGCTCGAGATCGGACTGGAACCGCGTCGCCGTGACGCGGTTGCCCGAATGCCGATCGCACGCCCCGGCCTCGTCGTGCGCGGCGCCGACCCGCCCGAGATCATCGGGACGGCGCGGCCGAGCACGCCCGCTACGGGGGCGGCTCGATCTGGTGATCATGGCTGTGCGTGGTGAACGGCACGTCGTTGCCCGCCGCCGCACCGGACGTCGCCCACGACGGCGTCCGAACGATGTCGTGGGGCCCTGTACGGGATCGTTCGCGGTGTTCGCTCTGCTGTGGTGATCGCGCCGGGGCCGGACTCGCGGGTCGTGGGGAAGAACGCGCTGGGGGTGGGCGGCAGGCGGGCTTCTGGGCAGTTCGGCCCGCGACGCTGTGCCAGGCGCCGCCGCCGGCTTCGGAGCTCGGCGTGGCGGGACCGGAGGTCGTCCCGGACCACCTCCCGCAACCTCGGGACGACGCAGGTCCTCCCCGTCGGACACCACCGACCCGACGGTGCTGGTGGTACACCGCTGAGTGCTGCCGCAGTTTCCTGCACACAGGCGCAGGACAGTCCCGCCGGAGCGGTCAGTCCCCGGCCACGTCGAGTCTCGCCCGTACCACTTCCAGGCGGTCGGCCAGTTCGGTCTCGTTGATGACGTTGCGGGTGACGAGCGAGTGCGCGAGGGCGACGAGCTGATTCTCCGGGTAGGGGAGCGAGCTGTACACCTCGCGGGAGATCCGGTCCTCGTCCTCGCGTCGGGTGAGCACGGGGAGCGCCTCGCCCTCCTCGTCGAGTGCGTCGCACATCGCATCGAGGCTGGTCTTCCAGGGCGGCACCGGATTGGTGACGCGGTACTGCGCCGCCATCCGTTCCCAGATCTGTTCGTGCTCGACGATGTGCTCCAGCGTCCGCACCCGGACGGCGGCGATGTCGTGGTCGGTCGTCATGTCTCGTTCCCGTGGACTAGTCGCTCGTGACCGGGCGGATCGCCGGATGCAAGGGGCGGACGGCGTCCGAGGTCACCCCCGGCTTCGGCAACGCGACTCCGATGAGGCAGTCGCGGGTCACGATCTCCGCCAGCTGCTCCTCGCTCCACCCCTCGGTGCCGTCCGGCCGGACCGGAAGCACCATGAATCTGTGCTTCGAGTTGGAGTCCTCGACGCGGACCTCGACGTCCTCCGACAGATAGAGACCGAACTCCGCGAGGACCTGGCGGGGCCAGCGCACGATGCGGCGACGGTAGTTCGGCGTCCGGTACCACTCCGGTGACATGCCTAGCATCGGCCGCGGATAGCACGAGCACAGGGTGCAGACGATCACGTGGTGCACCGTCGGGGTGTCCTCGAGCAGTTCGAACGCGGTGAAGTCGCTCGGGGTGCCGAAACCGGTCGGGTGTAGCCAGTCGACGCCCATCTCCCGCGAGGCGGCGATGGCGTCGTCGAGAGCCAACCGCCGGAATTCCGGGTCGAGCCACGCCTTGGCGACGAACCGCGACCCGGCGGCCGGCTCGAGCTGCTCCACGTGCTCGGTATAGCGCCGGTGATCCTCGGCGGTGAACAGGCCCTTCTCGATCGCGAGCTCCCGCAGGGCGATCTCCAGCACCTCGAAGTCGGTGACCTCCTCGACCATCGGTGCCGTCCCGGCGTGCTGGTGCGTGTCGTGTCCCGACGCACCCAGGTCCGTCTCCGCCATCCCCGTACTCCCTCCTCGTCCCCCCGGCCGATGCCGACGGGTCAGACCGCCGGCTGCAGCCACCGCTCCGAGATCTCGGCCTGGAGCGTGTCGGTGGCGCATCCCGTGTACGCCTCCCACAGGTCGGCCATCCGGAAGCGCACGATGTAGAACCACTCCGCCTGCTGGTCTTCCCGGTCGAACGCCTCGTCCTCCGGTGCGAGGCTCTCGTAGGAGACCTTGGCAATCGTCCCGCTCGCGCCCCGCAGGTATTCCTGTGTGCGCGTATAGAAGATCGTCGGGAGCTCGCGCACGACGACCGCGTCGCCGACCGAGAACGAGGGCGCGCCCGCCGTGCCGGCGAAGCACTGCGGATCGCCCATGCCGATTGCATCGAGATGATGACGGTTCCGGGCGACCCCGTCGATGTTCCCGGTCATGCGGGGCGCGGCGTCGATGGGACCGCCGGAACCCTCGGCGTAACGCTTCCGGACCTCACTCACCCGCTCGATCAGCTCGCCGAGCGTGATGTGTCGCTTGTCGACCAGGCAACGGGCGATCGCCCACAGCCAGCGGCCGTAGTAGGGCAGGCCGAGGTAGTTCGTCCGCCCGAGATCGACGTTGCCGATCCTCCGGCGTTCCTCCGAGGTCCAGATGCCCCGCCATCCCAGGACCTCACAGGTGACGAACGTGTTGAGCTCCCACTCCTCTTCCTCCTTGTCCTCGAACAAGGCGGGGGCGTCCGGCTCGCCGCCGACGTCGTGCGGTGTCTTCATGTAGGCCTGGAACGTGTCGTGGTCGAGCTGATCGGGATAGGTCCAGTCCTGGACGCGATGAAGGGCCACACGCAGCTGGCTCGAAAGATCGCCCATGACCGAGTTGCCCACGACCGTCACCCCGCTGAGAAGACTATTGGGCTGGTTCAATTGGGGTAGGTTAGCGCTGGCAAGGGGGCCCGGGAAGTGCTTGTTCGGGCGGCGGACCCGGACCTGACCTCAGTGCGGGTCCTGCGACGGCGACGGCGTCCGGCCCGGCCCCCCCGGCAGGCGACCCCCGACGTCGAACCGGGCTCCCGCGACGTGCGTCGAGGCCCTAGAGTTGAACCGGCAACCGGCAACGAGGGAAGGTTCGTCGTGAAGCTCCCGATCAAGGGCCGCCACATCCCGGGACGCCTCGCCACCGGGGCGTTCATCCTCAATTCGGGGATCGAGAAGTCCCGGGGCGACGAGCAGACCGCAGCGATGATCCACGGGATGGCCACCGGCACCTATCCGTTCCTCGGGAAGCTGACGGCACCCCAGTTCCTCAAGGCGCTGTCGACCACCGAGATCGTGCTCGGAGCCGCACTGCTGCTGCCCGTCGTGCCGACCGTGATCGCGGGCGCCGGCCTCGCGGCGTTCTCCGGTGGACTCCTCGGTCTCTACCTGCGGACGCCGGGCATGCGTCAGGAAGGCAGCCTCAAGCCGACCCAGCAGGGCACGGCGATCGCGAAGGACGTGTGGATGCTCGGCGTCGCGGGCGGCTTCATCATCGACGAGATCTTCTCCTCGAAGACCCAGCCGCCCACGGAGACGATCACCCTGTACCGGGAGCCGGAGGACGACGAGGTGACCGACGATCCCGCCGCGCGGAGCCCGTTCGTGATCACCAGCGGGGCCTGACCCGCCACCGGGAAACCGGTTGGCCCGCTCACTAGCGTCGAGGGCATGACCAGCGCCGTGTTCGCCGTCCCACCGGACGGCGCCCCCATCGGCGACGAAGGCGCCGCCCTCGACGTCGTCGGGGACGCCTTCGGGGCCGAGGCCGAGATCGTCAGCATCCCGGTCGCGCGCCTGAGCCCGGAGTTCTTCCGGCTCAGCAGCGGGGTCGCGGGCGCCGTCGTGCAGAAGTTCGTGACCTACCGGCTCCGCCTAGTCGTCGTCGGGGACCCGGCGCACCACGGGCCGACCAGCGGCCCCGTCGAGGACTGGATGCGGGAGGCGAACAGCGGCCGGCAGCTGTGGTTCGTCGCCGACGACGCCGAGCTGGCGCGCCGGTTGGACGCCGAGGGCTGAGCCCGTTGGCGAGTCCGCCGGTTCCTGCGAGTCTCGACGCCGTGCTCAACCCGTCGGCGCCCCCGGAGAAGGAACGGCAGTACGCGAAGATCGAGCTGGAGCGGCGCTTCCTGCTCGCCCGCGTCCCCGGCGAGGCGGTGCGGCGCGCGCACCTGCACGACCGCTACGTCCGGGGCACCCGCCTGCGGCTGCGGCGTCAGGAGGGCGACGACGGGTCGGTGGTCTTCAAGCTCAGCCAGAAGGTCCCCCGTCCCGACGGGCGACCCGGTCTGATCACGACGATGTACCTCGACGAGGCCGAGTACCGTGCGCTCGAGGGCCTGCCCGCCGACGCGCTGCGCAAGGTGCGCCTGAGCGTGCCGCCGTTCGCGGTGGACCTGTTCGCGGGGCCGCTGTCCGGGCTCGTGATCGGTGAGGTCGAGTTCTCCACCGAGGCGGAGCGCGACGCCTGGGCGCCGCCGCCCGACGCCGTCCTGCGGGAGATCACCGGGGACGGACGGCTGACGTGTGCGGCGCTCGCCGGCACGGACGCCGGGCGGATCGCCCACGCGCTCGCGGCCGCCGACGTCACGGCGTAGGCCGCCGGACACCGGGGAAGCCCCGCGCCATGTCGGTCATGGAGAACGGCGACGTCCGCATCCACTACGAGGAGATGGGCGAGGGCTTCCCCGTCCTGACCTTCGCGCCCGGCGGGATGCGCTCGACGATCGAGGCGTGGTCCTACGCGCCCTGGGACGTGCCCGGCGCGGTCGCCGGGGATCACCGCGTGATCGTCATGGACCAGCGCAACGCCGGGGACTCGTTCGCCCCGGTGCACGCCGACGACGGCTGGGACTCCTACACGGCCGACCACCTCGCGCTGCTCGACCATCTCGGGATCGAGCGCTGCCACCTGCTCGGGATGTGCATCGGCGGCACCTTCATCGCGAACCTGCTCGCACACGCCCCGGACCGCGTGGCCTCGGCCGCCGTGCTCCAGCCGATCGGGCTCGACGGCAACCGGGACCTCTTCCGCGGTCGCTTCGACGAGTTCGCCGCCGAGGAGGCGCCGAAGCACCCCGAGGCGTCCGAGGCCGACTGGCACGGGCTGCGCGAGAACCTCTACGGCTCCGACAACACCCTCTGGAGCGTCCCCGACACCGCTGTCGCCGGGTTCGACGCGCCGTTGCTCGTGTTCGCCGGGGGTGACGAGCCGCACCCGGCGTCGGCCGCGGAGATGCTCGCCGACGTGGCGCCGCAGGCGACGCTGGTGGAGCGGTGGAAGGCCACGGATCACAACGACGCCGCCCGGGAGAGCATCGCGAGCTTCCTCTCGGTGCACACGCCGTTGGGCTGACCGGGGCGTCCGCTCGGCGGCCGGCCGTCACCTCGCGGAGTGAACCGCGAATCCATCTACGGAGTGTCGTCCTAAAGTCACTCGACGTGAGTGTCATGTCCGACGCGACCCGCATCCGGATGGTCGCGCGAACCACCATCGTCGAGCTGGACGCGCTCATCGACGACGGGCTCTGGGGCGCGGGGGTCGACACCCTGATCGGCCACGCCGAGGCGCTCGCCGTCGCGCCGTTCGCGGGGCGAGGGCGGGATCCGTTCGGGCACCTGTGCGGGCTCCGCGACATCCTCTCGGAAACGGCGGGCCGGACGGCGCAGGGGCTGGTCGCGACGCTCGACGACCTCATCGCCCGAACGGTCTAGATCACAGGAACCTGCGGGCGCGCGGGGAGGCGCGGCACACTCGCCGTCATGACGACCGTGGACCCGTCCTTCGACGACCTGCACTCCCGCGCGCACCGCGGCGGGGTCCGCACCGACGAGGCCCTGGCGCTGTTCGACTCGCTGCCCGCGGTGCGCCCCGAGGAGATGCTCGGCGAATGGCGCGGTGACGAGTTCCCCACCGGCCACCCGATGGACGGGCTGCTCAGGGCGACCGGATGGGCGGGCAAGCGCTTCGACGACGTCGACCACGTCCACCCGTTGATGTTCTGGAACGCCGGCCGGACCGACACGTTCGCCGTCGACCCGATCCGCGTGCCCATGGGCCTCCCGATCCCGGCGGCCGTCCGCCGGCCCTGGCTGCACCGGGTGATCACCACGGGTCGCCTGCTGCTCGCGACGTCCCGCCACACGGCGCGGCTGCGCGCGACGGAGTACCGCGGCGTCTCCAGCGCCACGATGATCTACGACGCCCGGCCCATCAACGACGTCTTCCGCCGGGTCTCGGAGACGACGCTCCTCGGGCTGATGGACCACCGCGGCGACACCGCGCCGTACTTCTTCGTGCTCCACCGGCCCTGACGGGACTCGTCAGCCCACCGCGCGCTGCCAGATGCGTTCCGAGGGGCTACCGACCATGTCGACGTCCGCGAGGAACGCGAGCACCTTCTCCACCATGAACCGCTTCGTCGCGCGGTGGTGCGGGTTCGCCAGCGCCGCCGCGCGGCCGACCCGGCCGGAGAGGCCGACGCTGCGGTAGATCCGCGCCTGCCAGAGCGAGTTGACGACCTCGGTGCTCACCAACGCGGTCAGCCACCGCTCCTTCTCCAGCTGGGCCCGCGACAGCGTCGGGACGATGCGGGCCAGCTCCTCGCGGGCGAACCGCACGTGCCGGGCCTCCTCCACGACGTGCACCCGCGCGACCGAGCGGATCAGCGGGAGGATGCGCTCGTCGTGCATCGACTCGCGCTGCAGCCGGTCGGTGGCCTCTTCCGCGACGAGGACGGACGCGAACATGCTCGCCCCGGCGCCGAGGTGCCCGTACCAGCCGCCGAGGCGGTGGAGCAGGCCGTGCGGGCGGTAGTCCGGGCACCCGAGGGCGTCGACGGCCTTGGCGAACATCACCGAGTGGCGGGTCTCGTCGCCGACCTCGGTGAGCGCGTACTGGGCGTGCGGGCGGCGCAGGTCGAGGTCGAACGCATGGCGCACGAGCATCTGCATGAGCAGGACCTCGAACCACAGCCCGACCGAGAGCAGGCTGGCCGCCTCGTGGCGCGCCAGCGTGCGCCGCGCGTCGTCGTCGAGGTCGTCCCAGAGGGCGGTGCCGTAGAGCGAGATCCGTTCCGGGCGGACGGCCCAGCCCTCGGGATCGACGGGGGCCGTCCAGTCCACCTCGAGCTCCGGGTCCAGCGTGTGGCGCGCGCTGGCCGTGAGCAGGCGGGCCGCGGAGTGGTCACGGTCGAGCGCTGTCATGCGACGCAATGTACCCCGTACACAGTGTTACGCATAGTTGTCGCTACCGCCGGGTCGGGCGCACCCTGGTCCGACCATGGACGGCAGGACACGACGGTGGGCGGGCCACCGCGAGGCCCGACGCCTCGAGCTGGTCGACGCCGCCGTGCTCGCCATCGAGGCGCACGGCCCGGAGGTCACCACCGAGCAGATCGCGGCCCAGGCCGGCGTCTCGCGCCCGGGGCTCTACCGGCACTTCGACGGCAAGGACGACCTGCAGGCCGCGATCGCCGCGCGGAGCGTCGAGCGGCTCGTGACCGAGCTGGAGCCGGTCTGGCGCCCGTCGGGCAAGCCTCACGAGATGCTCGAGCGGGCGATCGGCGCCCACCTGCGCTGGCTGTCCGCGCACGAGAACGTCTACCACTACCTCAAGCGCAACTCCCTCCCGACGAGCGACTCGGTGGAGTCCGCGAGCACCAACGTCCGCGGCGTGGTCTCCGCGCACGTGGCGCAGATGCTCATCGACGGCTCGCTCGGCGCGGAGATCCCGGCGCCGACGGCGCACCCGCTGGCCTACGGCCTCGTCGGGATGGTCGACGCCGCGGCGGCGCACTGGCTCGACGAGCCGCACGGCGCCGACGTCGAGACCCTCGGGACGCAGCTGACCGAGGCGTGCTGGGCCGTCATCCGCGTGACCGTCGGCACCCGCGTCATGGACACGCTGACCCGGATGGGCGCCGAGACCGCGTCGTGACCCCTGCCGGTCGGTCCCGACCAGGGCATCGCCCATGATGGGCCCGACCCGCGAGGAGGCCCCGATGGCGCTGCGTCGAGCGTTCCCGACCATCCTGTCCGACCGCCTGCCCGAGACCCGCGACTTCTTCGTCCGTCTGCTGGGGTTCGAGGTCACCTTCGACAGCGACTACTACGTCGCGCTCACGACGACGCCCGACGGCGAGGGTCAGCCGGTGTGCGAGCTCGGGATCTGGGCCGTCGGACACGAGATGGTGCCGCCGCCCTACCGCGCCGACCCGGCGGGCATCGTCCTGACCTTCGTCGTCGACGATGTCGATGCCGTGCACATCGAGGCGCGCCGTCAGGGGGTCCCGGTCGTCGCACCGCCGCGGGACCAGTTCTACGGCCGGCGCCGGATGCTCCTCACCGACCCCAACGGCCTGCTCGTGGACGTGTCGACGCCGTCCACGCCCTCACCCGAGTTCCGGGCCGAGATGATCCGGCGCGGGGTCGCGCCGGCGCCGAGCCCGTAGCGCCGGCTCCGTGAGGCGAGCCTCGCCTCACCTAGGGTGGAGACCGTGCGGCTGCGGCGGCGGGACGATCCCCTCCTCGAGATCCTCGCGGGCACCGGGCGCCGGACGGCCGACGCCGCGCTGCCCACCGTGGCCTTCGTCGTCGTGTGGCTCGTCGCGCAGCAGGTCGCCCGGCCGGAACCGATCCTGCTCGGCGGGCTCGGCGCGGTCGTCGTCGCGCTGGTGATCGCGGTGGTCCGCTGGCGGGGCGGGGAGCGGCCCGGGGCGGTGTCGGTGGGCCTGCTGATCGCGGTCGTCGCGACCCTGATCGCGCTCTACACCGGGCGTGCGGAGGACTTCTTCCTCCCGCGCATCATCGCCAACGCCGGGAGCCTCGCGGCGTGGCTCGTCTCGATCGCGATCCGCTGGCCGCTGCTCGGGCTCGTGGTCAGCGCGGTGCTGGGCAAGCCGCGGGCGTGGCGGAACGACCCGGACCTGGTGCGCGGCTACTCCCGGGCGAGCTGGCTGTGGGCGGCGCAGTACCTGGTGCGGATCGTGGTGCTGCTGCCGCTGTGGTTCACCGACCGGGTCGTCGCGCTCGGGATCGCGCAGGTGGTGCTGACCTGGCCGCTGGTGGCGGTGTGCGCGCTCGGGTCGTGGCCGCTGGTGCGCTCGGCGCTGCCGCCGGGGCACCCCGGGCCGCGGCACCCGGTGGACGCTCGGTCGGCGGCGGAGCAGGCCGTAGACGAGGCCGGGACGCCCGGCTGACGACGGGGCTTTCCTGCCACTGATGCAAGCAACGACGCTTCGCTGGCACGGGCCGGTCGATCAGCGGACCGGAGCCGGCTCCGGACGCTTCGGCGGGCGACCGTCCCCCGTGCTGCGGCCGTGGACCCGGCGCGAGACCCACGGCAGCAGGTGCTCCCGGGCCCAGCGCAGGTCCTCCTCGCGGCGCCGGACCCACGGTGTGGGGGCCACCGGCGGCCACGGGTCGCGCCAGTCGACCTCGGGCGGCACCCCGAGGACCTCGCACACCCGGGCCGCGACGCGCCGGTGACCCTCGGGGTTGAGGTGCAGGCGGTCGTCTGCCCGGGCGCGCAGGTCGGCGAGGGTGTCCATCTCCCACAGGTCGACCAGCCGGGCACCCCGACGGTGTGCGATCTCACGGATGTGCTCGTTCATGGTCGCGAGCCGGCGGCCCACGAGGTCGACGACCGGCGTCGCGCGGGTGTTGAACCCGGTGAACATGAGGACGTCCGCCCCCTGGTCCCCGAGGCGCACGACCGCGGCATCGAGCCGGCGCGCCAAATCGGCCGGTCGCGCGGAGGGCCGGAGCAGGTCGTTGCCCGCCGCGCAGAGGCTGACCAGGTCCGGGGTCATGGCGTGGGCCGCCTCGACCTGGGTCGCGACGATCTGGTCGAGCAGTTGGCCGCGGACGGCGAGGTTGGCGTAGCGCAGGTCGGGCGAGTGCGCCGCGAGGGCCTCCGCCACCCGGTCGGCCCAGCCGCGCTCGACGCCGGTCCGGGGGTCGACGTCTCCGATTCCTTCGGTGAAGCTGTCGCCCACGGCGACGAAGGTGCTCCAGGACATGGCCCGATCATGCCGCTCGCACCCGCCGTCGTGACGATGCCCCGACCGGACCAGGCTGTTCCCCCGAGTTGCCCCACCTCGAATCGCGGTGGGGGTGAACGTCCTCACCGGGGGGCCACGCTGGCACCCTGGTGGGCGTCTCCCGAGACGAATCCCCGGGGAGGTGGCTCATCGCTGCCTGCCCGCAGAGACCGGACGACCCCGATGTGACGACGAGCCCTGGGAGCCATGACACAGAACCCGACGAGGACGGCGGGCGGTGACCCGACGCCACCGGACGACGCGAAGAGCTCGTCCTCCGGTCTGTCGATCCCGCAGATCATGGCGGGCGCGCTGGCCGCCGCGACCGCGGCGATCCTCGGCTCGTTCATGGGGGTGGCCGGCACCATCGGTGGCGCGGCGGTCGCCTCGATCGTCTCGACGATCGGCTCGTCGCTCTACCAGCGCTCGCTCGAGCGCACGCGGGACGCGGTGAAGGACCGGCTCGTCGTCAACGCGGGCGCCGGGGCCTAGGTCGCGCACGCCGTCGCGAAGGTGACCGGCGACGCGGCCCCCACCGCCGTGGCCCGGGGTGGTCAGGACCGGCAGGGCGCCGCCGGCGGCAACGCCCGCCCGGGTGCGCGCCCGCCGGGTGCACCGGGCCCGGTCGGACCGCCCAACCGGCCCGGCGCCCCGCAGCTGCCCACCCATCGCCTGCCCGACGGCGGGCTCGCGCCCGGCCGCCGCGAGGTCGGTGCCCCGCAGCCGGTGCAGCAGGCAGGCGCTCCGCAGCAGCTGCGCGCCGGCGGGCGCACCGTCACGACGCGTCTCGACGCCGCCGGCCGTCCGCTGCCCCCGAACGCGGACCCGACGCGCCGCATCCCCGACGCCCGCACTCCCGACGGGCCGCCCCGCGGTCCCGACGGTCGGCTCCTGCCCCCGGGCCCGCCCGGGACGCCGCCGCGCGGTGGACCCGCCGACGCGACCCGCCGCGTGCCGACGCCCGGCATCCCCACCCCGCCCCCCGGCATGCCGATGCCCCCGGGCGCGGACCCGACGACGGCCCTCATGGGCCAGCCCGGTCCCGACGAGCAGCCCACCCAGCTCGCGGGCGCGGTCCGCCGGCCCCGCAGGAAGCCCTCCTGGAAGACCTGGGTCACCCTCGGCGGCGTCGCGGCCAGCATCTTCGCGATCGGGCTGCTGGCGAGCTTCGCCGTCGAGTCGGCCGCCGGGCACCCGCTCTCGGGCGGCGGCTCCGGCACCTCGGTCGGCTCGCTGTTCGGGCAGACGACCGGCGACGCCCCGACGACCAGCGACACGCCCTCGTCGGACAGCTCGGACAGCTCGAACCCGTCGACGACGCGCTCGACCGGCCGCTCCGGGGCGAACGACCAGCAGAACGGCACCGGGTCGAACTCGTCGCGGACGACGACGCCGAGCACGAGCCCCCAGCAGGGCGGCGGCGGGGTGCTCAACTCCCTGGTGCCGCAGTTCCAGGGCGAGTCGCAGTAGGTGCCCTTCGGGCTCGTGAGCACTTTCCGGTGCTATAGCACCGGAAAGTGCTCACAAGCGCGGAGCGCACCTACGGCCGCCGCCGGGTCCTCGGCCTCGGTGACCGCCCGGACGACGACCACCCGGGTCGCGCCCGCCGCCAGCACCTCGGGCAGCCGGTCGTGGTCGATCCCGCCGATCGCGAACCACGGCCGGTCGGGCGCCGCCGCGGCGGTGGTCCGCACGAGGTCGAGGCCGGGGGCCGGGCGCCCCGGCTTGGTCGGGGTCGGCCAGCAGGGGCCGGTGCAGAAGTAGTCGACGCCGGGCTCCTCGGCAGCAGCGCGGGCCTGCTCGACGTCGTGGGTCGAGCGGCCGATCAGCACGTCGTCGCCGAGGATCGCCCGGGCGGTCGCAACGGGCAGGTCGTCCTGGCCGAGGTGCAGCACGTCGGCGCCGGCGGCGTGCGCCACATCCGCGCGGTCGTTGACGGCGAGCAGCCTGCCGTGGCGGGCGCAGGCGTCGGCGAAGACCTTCAGGTGCTCCAGCTCCTCGGCGGCCTC
>JAICLN010000190.1 GCA_025925615.1 Actinomycetospora sp.
CGGCGCCCGCGGCCGCCCCGGCGCCCGCCGCCCCCGTCGCGCCCCGCGCGGCCGCCCCGGTCCCGATGGCCCCCGCCGCGCTCCCGCCGGCCGCGATCGCCGCCGCCGCGCCGGCGTTCGCGCCCTCGTTCAACTCGCTGCCCTCGTCGTTCCTCGGTGCGGCCACGCCGAGCTCGGCCGCGGGCGGCCTGCCCACCGGCGCGCCGTCCTACGACGCGAGCCAGCTGCTCGGGTCCGCGTTCCCCGGTCTCAAGTCCGGCGCCCCGGCCTACCTCGGCTACGACCCGGCCAGCGCGGTGACCACCGCCAGCCAGGTCCAGGCGCTGCCCGTCGACGGCATGTCGAAGGGCATGGGCGTGCCGCTCATGCTCGCGGTCCTCGCCCTCGCCGGAGTCGCCGCGTTCGTGGTCCGCACGATGGTGCTCCGGCGCGCGACCTCGGGGTCGGCCGCCGCGGCGACCGAGCCGGTCGAGCCGCAGGACGCCGCGGCCGACGAGGACGCCTCGTACGACGACGCCTCGTACGACGAGGCCTCGTACGAGGAGGCCACCGAGCTGGTCCCGGACGGCTTCTCCGCCGAGGCGCTGGCCGGGCTCCACGGACCGGCACCCGAGTCGCCCGCGGTGGGCTTCCGGCGGCCGGCCCGCGCTGACGTCGACGAGACCGAGCTGATGGGAACCGCGCGGCGCTGAGCCGCGTCCGACCCTTGGAAGGGTCGGACCTCCAGGATCGTCCGACCCGGGCGGGTCGGGATCGGCCCCACGGCCCGGTCCCGGCCCGCCCGTCGTCGTCCCGGGCACACCACGTACCCTGGAACGACCGAGAACCCTCCTGCCACGGATCGTCCGTGGCCGCCAGCCCATGGGAGGTGAGTGGTACTCGTGCGCCACTACGAAATGGTCGTCATCCTCGAGCCGAGTCTCGATGAGCGCACCGTGCAGCCGTCGCTGGAGACGTTCCTCAACGTCATCCGCAAGGACGGCGGGACCGTCGAGAACGTCGACGTCTGGGGTCGTCGTCGTCTCGCCTACGAGATCGAGAAGCACCCCGAGGGCATCTACGCGGTGCTCGACGTGAACTGCGAGCCGGCCACCATCAAGGAGATGGACCGCCAGCTCGCGCTGAACGAGTCGGTGCTCCGCACCAAGGTGATGCGTCGTGACCCGGCCGCTGCGACGCGGCGGGGCAAGGCCGGCGCTGCCTGATGGCCGGCGACACCGTCATCACCGTGGTCGGCAACCTCACGGCCGACCCGGAGCTGCGGTTCACGCCGTCCGGCGCCGCCGTCGCGAACTTCACCGTCGCGTCGACCCCCCGCACCTTCGACCGCCAGAGCGGTGAGTGGAAGGACGGGGAGGCCCTCTTCCTGCGCTGCAACATCTGGCGGCAGGCGGCCGAGAACGTCGCCGAGACCCTGACCCGCGGCGCGCGGGTCATCGTCCAGGGACGGCTCAAGCAGCGCTCCTTCGAGACCCGCGAGGGTGAGAAGCGCACCGTCATCGAGCTCGAGGTCGACGAGGTCGGCCCGTCGCTGCGCTACGCGACGGCCTCGGTCACCAAGGCCAGCCGCGGTGGCGGCGGTGGTGGTGGCTACGGCGGCGCCCCGAACGGCGGCGGAGGCGGCTACGGCGGAGGCGGTGGCTACTCGGGCGGCGGGCAGTCCGGCGGTGACGACCCCTGGGCCTCGGCGCCCGTCGCGGGGTCGTCCGGCACGGGCGGCTACGACGACGAGCCCCCCTTCTGATCCCTCGTTCACCCCATGTCGGCTAGGAGAGAAAGAACCACCATGGCGAAGCCGCCGGTGCGCAAGCCCAAGAAGAAGGTCTGCGCGTTCTGCAAGGACAAGAACCAGGTCATCGACTACAAGGACACCAACCTCCTCCGCAAGTACATCTCGGACCGCGGCAAGATCCGCGCCCGCCGGGTCTCGGGCAACTGCTCGCAGCACCAGCGGGACGTCGCCGTCGCCGTGAAGAACTCGCGCGAGATGGCGTTGCTGCCCTACACGTCGACCGCTCGCTGAGGAAGGGACCCACGCGATGAAGCTCATCCTCACCGCCGACGTCGCCAACCTCGGTGGCCCGGGCGACCTGGTCGACGTCAAGGACGGCTACGGCCGCAACTTCCTGCTGCCCCGCGCCCTGGCGATCGTCGCCACGCGCGGTGCCATGAAGCAGGTCGAGACGATCCGCCGCACCCAGGAGGGCAAGCGGATCCGGGACCTCGACCACGCGAAGGAGGTCGCGGGCGAGCTCCAGGGCGTCGGCACCGTGACCGTCACCGCGAAGTCCGCGGGCCAGGGCGGCAAGCTCTTCGGCTCCGTGACGCCGGCCGACATCGTCGGCGCGGTGCGGTCCTCGGGCGGGCCGAACCTCGACAAGCGCCTGGTCGACACCCGGGGTCACATCAAGACCACCGGTGCGCACCAGGTCACCGTCCGGCTCCACCCGGACGTCGCCGTCGAGCTCGCGCTGGACGTCCAGGGCGCCTGACCCCCGCCACCCCACCTCGGGCCCCGGACCGCCGCGAACGCGGTCCGGGGCCCGACGTGTGTCCGGATGGGTGTGCTGCGCGCCGGGCCCGCGGGCCCGCTCTCCGGGCCGTCCCCCACCCGGGGTCGGCGGGCGGTCGCCGGTCCGTCACCGACCCGTCCGGCGCCGGATGTCGGCCGGTCGTCTCCCCGTCGTGGGGACGCCCGCCGACACGCCGGGAGCACTCGTGCGGCGACATGCCGATCCACGTGTTGTCCACAGTGTGCACAGACCTCTGAGCTGCTGCGATGCCGTGTGGCGACGGGTTGTGAACAGGTTGTCCCCAGGTGTGCCCACCCGTGTGGCCTGTGCATCCCGATCCGTCCCCAGTCCATCAACACGGACATCAACACCACCGCCTGGTGGCTGCGCGCCCTACCCGCCTAGCGTGCGTCCGGCACCTCGCCCCGGGCCCTCGCGGACGGTCGGCGACGGTGTCGGTGCCTCGCGGTAGAAGAGGTGCGCCGGACGTGTCGGGGCGGTACCCGGGGCGATCCCGGTCCGGCGTCGATCAGGGAGGAGGCGGGTCCGTGGCGGTGCTCGACGAACGGGGGGCGGGCGGCCGCGACGGGGGTACGAGCGGAAGCCACGGTCCGCCGGGTCCGGATCGGAGGGCGCGCGCCCGGAGTTCGACCGGCAGCCGCCGCAGGACATCACGGCGGAGCAGTCGGTGCTCGGGGCCATCCTGCTGAGCAAGGACGCCATCGCCGACACCGTCGAGATGCTCAAGCCCGACGACTTCTACCGGCCGGCGCACCAGACGGTGTACGAGTGCGTGCTCGACCTCTACGGGCGCGGCGAACCGGCCGACCCGGTGACCGTCTCGGCGGAGCTCGAGCGGCGGGGTGAGCTGCTGCGCATCGGGGGGGCGCCGTACCTGCACACGCTGATCGCGGCGGTGCCCACCGCGGCCAACGCGGCCTACTACGCCGAGATCGTGGCCGACCGCGCCGTCCTGCGGCGCCTCGTCGAGGCCGGCACCCGCATCGTGCAGCTGGGCTACCACGGCGGCGACGGCGCGGACACCGACGACGTCGTGGACCGTGCCCAGGCGGCCGTCTACGAGGTGACCGACCGACGGGTCACCGAGGACTACGTGGCCCTCGAGGACGTCCTGCAGCCGACGATGGACGAGATCGACGCCATCGCCTCGCGCGGCGGGGTGTCGTCCGGCGTGCCCACCGGCTTCTCCGACCTCGACGAGGTCACGAACGGCCTCCACGCCGGCCAGATGATCATCGTCGCGGCCAGGCCCGGGATCGGGAAGGCGCTGGCGCTCGACACACCGCTGCCCACACCCACGGGCTGGACGACGATGGGCGACGTGGCGGTCGGCGATCACCTCCTCGATCGGACCGGCCGTCCGACCCGCGTGGTCGCGGCCACCGAGGTCCTGAGCGGCCGACCCTGCTACGAGGTCACGTTCTCCGACGGCACGACCGTGGTGGCCGACGCGCAGCACCAGTGGCTGACCGACACCCGCGCGTCTCGTCGCTCTCGGCACATCCCCGCGGCGGTGCGCACCACCGAGGAGATCGCGTCGACCCTGCGCACTCCGACCACTGATCGTCGGGTCAACCACTCCGTACCGACCTGTGAGCCGCTCGACCTGCCTGAGCAGGACCTCCCCGTACCGCCCTACGCGCTCGGGGTCTGGCTGGGCGACGGCTCCGCCGACAGTGCGATCTACACCAGTGCCGACCCCGAGATCGCGGCCTCCATCGAGGCGGACGGCCTCGTGGTGCGGGACCTCGGTGCCGGTCTGCGCTACGGGCTGCGGCTTCCGGAGGCCGGACCGGTCGCCGCGCGCTCGTGCGCCGTCTGCGGCTCGGAGTTCGTACCCGCGACGTCGCAGGTCCGCACGTGCGGTCGCAGCTGCGGCGAGCGTGCCCGCTTCGTCTCGGCGCGGGTGCCCGTAGTACCGACCCGCCCGGAGTGCGGTCGGCGGACGAGCGGCTTGCGCCGGTGCCAGGAGTGCCACGGGGAGGTCGGCACCGTCCAGGGCCGGTTGCGGGCCCTCGGTGTCCTCGGTGACAAGCACATCCCGGCGACCTACCTCCGTGGCTCCGAGATCCAGCGGCGTGCGCTACTCGCCGGCCTGATGGACTCCGACGGCACGGTCCTGCCCACCGGCGTGCTGCAGTTCGCCGTGACGTGCGAGCGTCTCGCCCGGGACACGGCGGAGCTCATCGCCTCGCTCGGCCTCCGCTGCTCGATCACCACCAAGGGTGTGCGGGGTCGGCGCGAGGACAGTCAGGTCGCCTACATGGTCACCTTCAGCACGACCGAGAGCGTGTTCCGGCTCGAGCGCAAGCGCCTCGCCCACAAGGAGCGACAGCGAGGGACGTCGGACGTCCGGACCGGGCGGCGCTACATCACCGATGTCCGCGCCGTGCCCTCAGTTCCCGTGCGGTGTGTGGAGGTGGCTAACGACGAGCATCTCTACCTGGCCACCCGCTCCCTGGTGCCGACCCACAACTCCACCCTGGGCATGGATTTCGCTCGCTCGGCGAGCATCAAGCACGGCCTCACGTCGGCGTTCTTCTCCCTGGAGATGGGGCGCACGGAGATCGTCATGCGCCTGCTCTCCGCCGAGGCCAAGATCCGGCTGGCCGACATGCGCTCCGGCACCATGACCGACGACGACTGGACGCGGCTGGCCCGACGGATGAGCGAGATCTCCGAGGCGCCGATGTTCATCGACGACTCGCCCAACATGACGATCATGGAGATCCGGGCGAAGGCGCGGCGGCTCAAGCAGCGCCACGACCTGAAGTTGATCATCCTCGACTACATGCAGCTGATGACCTCGGGCAAGAAGGTCGAGAGCCGCCAGCAGGAGGTCTCGGAGTTCTCCCGGCAGCTCAAGCTGCTGGCCAAGGAGCTCGAGGTCCCGTTGGTCGCGATCAGCCAGCTCAACCGTGGTCCGGAGCAGCGCACCGACAAGAAGCCGATGCTCTCCGACCTCCGTGAGTCCGGGTCGCTGGAGCAGGACGCCGACATGGTCATGCTGATCAGCCGCCCGGACGCCTTCGAGCGGGACGACCCGCGAGCCGGCGAGGCCGACCTGATCCTGGCCAAGCACCGCAACGGCCCCACGGCGACGATCACCGTGGCGCACCAGCTGCACTACAGCCGCTTCTCCGACATCGCTCGCGGCTGAGCGCCCCGTCGGGTCGTCTCACGGGCCGACCTGGGGGTGGACGAGGTGACCCGGCAGCGCGAAGAGCAGGTCGGCCACCTGCCGCGGACGGACGTCGAGGCGGGCCAGCTCGTCGGCGGTCACCCACCGGAACACCGACCCCGGCCCCTCCACGCCCACGAACTCGGCCTCCTCGGGCACGCCGTCCGCCGCGCACTCCCCGTAGAGCCCGAGTTCGTGGACGCCGACCCCGTCCGGCGCCGCGAAGAAGTTCTCCGCGACGAGCCGCATCCGCACCTCGTCCACCGTCACGCCCAGCTCCTCCCGCAGCTCCCGGCGCAGCGCCACGGCCGCGGGCTCACCGAGCTTCACCCGCCCGCCCGGCAGGAACCAGTGGTCCTGGCCCTCGGTCCGGGTCAGCAGGACCCGCCCGTCCCGGACGAGGACCGCACCCACCCGCAGCGAGAACAGGCCGCCGCGCCCGGACCAACTCACGTCCGGGCCGGCGCTCACGTCCGGGCCGGCGCGCGACCCACGGCGGCATAGGCGCCGACGGGCTGCTCCGACGGGTTCGGCACGGGCCAGTGCGCGGGGTCGACGAGGCCGGGCGGGACGAGCTCGAAGCCGTCCAGCAGGTCGCGGATCTGGACCCGGTCGCGGAGCACCACCGGGGTCGCGCTGCCGCGGTAGCCACGCTCGATGGCCCGCACGCTCTCGGCGAGCTCGGGGTCGTCCTGGTCGGAGCTGCCGTGGTTGAGGGCGAGGATGCTGCCCGGCCCCAGGGCGTCCCGGTACCGGCCGAAGATCGCGGGCAGGTCGTCGTCGATGAAGTGCAGCACCCCGACGGCGAGGATCGCGACCGGGCGGTCGAAGTCGAGCAGGTCGGCGACGCCGGGGTCGTGGAGGATCTCCTCGGGCCGGCGCAGGTCGCCCTGGGTGACCGACACCCCGTCGAGATCCGCCGTGATCTCCCGCGCGTGGTGCACCGCGACGGGCTCGAAGTCGACGTACGCGACCCGCGCCGTCGGTCGCTGTCGTAGCGCGATCTCGTGGACGTTCCCGACGGTCGGCACCCCCGAGCCGAGGTCGAGGAACTGGTCCACGCCCTGCGTGAGGCACCAGCGCACGACGCGCCCGAGAAAGGCGCGGTTGACCCGGCAGACCCGGGGCATGTCGGGGTTCGCGGCCACGATCCGCGCGGCCTGCTCCCGGTCGCTCGCGAAGTTGTGGGCGCCGCCGAGGAAGTAGTCGTAGATCCGGGCCGCGTTGGCCCGCTCGAAGTCGATGCCCACCTCGGAGAGCGTCATCATGCTCGCGAGGTTCGTCCCGACCCGCGGCGTCCCCTCGTCGTCGGGACCCTCGCCCATCGCTCCGCCTCTCTCGCCGTGGTGTCGCTCAGTCTCGGATCTCCGCAAGGGTCTCCGCATCGACACGACGGGTGGATTCCTCGGCCACCTCGAGTGGCAGCCCGTGAGCACGGAAGACGTCCGGGCCGATGAACGACGTCAGCTCCGCGATCGCCCCGTCCCGCAGGGTGAGGACGGTGAACGACCACGCGCGGTGCGCCGGCGCCCCGTCCCCGCGGGTCGCGGCCCCGTCGAGGTAGAGCGCGACCGCGGGCTGGCCGTTGGCGCTCGCCGGGACCGCCCGCCACGACCCGCAGTCCCCGAGCGGCACCGCCCGGGCGAACGCCGTGACCGCATCGAGTCCGCGGTACCACCCGGTCAGCGGCGGCATGGACCACGTGACGTCCGCGGTCAGCAGCGAGACGAGCGCCGGCGCGTCCCGGTGCTCGAGCGCCCGCGCGAAGCCCTCGACGACGGCGCGGAGCCCGGCGTCGCCGAGCTGCGCGAGGGTCCGCTGCTGGGAGACCGGCGGGACACGGTCGGCCACGAGCCGCCGCGCGCGCTGCAGGGCGGAGTTCACCGACGCCGTCGTCGTGTCCATCATCGTCGCGATCTCGGCGGCGGAGTAGCCGAGCACCTCGAAGAGGAGCAGGGCCGCGCGCTGGTTCCCGGGCAGGTGCTGCAGCGCGGCGACGAACGCGAGCTCGACGGACTCCCGTTCCTCGACGGCGAGCGCGGCGTCCGGGTAGGGGGTCAGCCAGGCCACCTCGGTGAGCGGGGCGTCGTCGAGCACCGGCGTCGGCGACGCCGGACCGAGGTCCATCGGCAGCGCGCGCCGGCCGCGCGCCGCCACGACGTCGAGGCAGGTCCGCGTCGCGACGGTGTACAGCCAGGACCGCACCGAGCTGCGGCCCTCGAAGCGGGCGATCCCTCGCCAGGCCCGCACCAGGGCGTCCTGCAGCGCGTCGTCGGCGTCGTGGGTCGAGCCCAGCATCCGGTAGCAGTGCGCGTGCAGCTCCCGGCGCAGCGGACCGATCAGCCGCTCGAACGCGGCGTCGTCCCCGGAGCGGGCGGCGGCGACGTCGTCGCTCCCGACGAGGGCCGGTGCACCGTCCATGCCGACGAGTCTGCCCGACGGGAGCCGTGGCTCGTTCCGACGAGGGGCGCCCCTCGTC
>JAICLN010000155.1 GCA_025925615.1 Actinomycetospora sp.
CGGGAGCCGCGGCGGGACGACGTGGCACGACGTCACCGCGGACGACGTCAACGACGCGGTCCGCGAGCTCCTCGGCGAGGAGTTCACCGCCAAGGACCTGCGCACCTGGAACGCCGGCGTGGTGGCCGCCGTGGCCCTCGCGACCCAGGTCGGCGACGACGGCGCTCCGCCCGCGGCGCAGCGCAAGCGGAAGGCCGCCGTCACGCACACCATGAAGACGGTCGCGGGCCAGCTCGGCAACACCCCGGCGGTGTGCAAGCGGTCCTACGTGGACCCGGTCCTCGTCGAGCACTTCGAGGCCGGGCACACGGTGCGCGAGGCCGTGCGCGGGGCGGACCCCTCCGACCTCACGGTCCGCGACCGCATCGAGGAGGCCGTCCTCGAGCTGGTCACGAAGCGGGACTGAACGCGTGCCGCCGACCCGGCCAGGTCGACCCCGCTAGGTCGCCATCTCCGCCCACACCGTCTTGCCGTCGGAGTGGCGGAGCACCCCCCACGTGTGCGACACCGCGGCCACCATCGCCAGGCCGCGGCCCCGCGGGGACGACGTCGGCGGCGCCTGCCACGACGTGGCCTCCGGGACGTCGTGGCCGGCCACGCCGGTGTCGTAGTCCCGCACGGCCAGGCGGAACGAGTCGCCGTGGCGCTCGACCTCCACCACCGACGGGCTCGTGGCGTGCTCGACGGCGTTGGTCACCAGCTCGGTGATCACGATCTCGGCGGCCTCGCGGACCTCGCCCTCGAGGCCCCACCGGCGGCACAGGTCCCGGACGTGGGCCCGGGCGCGGCCGGGGGCGTGCGGGTCGACCTCGAAGCGCCAGCCGTCGCGCACCACGAGCGGCCGGTCGGTCAGGTGGGCCAGCGCCTCCGCGACGTTCGCGTACACCGTGACCTCGTCGGCGACGTGCGAGGCGGTCAGCAGCGCCGCGAGGGCCGGGTCCGGCGCGACGAGCGCGAAGCAGGCGCTGGGCCAGCCGCCGACGCGGGAGAACGCCTCGGTGAAGGCGTGCACCGTCCCGCTGTGCCGGGGGACCAGCTCCGACACGTCGAGGACGACGGCGCGGTGCTCGGTGAGCAGGTCGGCGAGGGCCGCGACGAACGCGGCGCGCTCCGGGCGGTCGAGATCGCCCGTCACCGTCGCGATCACCGCACCACCCGGGGGCGGTGCGGGACGGACGTCCCACGCGAGCTTCTCCACGATTCACCTCGCGGCCGTGGTACCCCGGCCCGAGGGGGCCCAAGCCCGACCGGACCGGGCGGGGGTGGCGCCGGGCGCGTCGCGGAGCGGCAGGACATGATGGTGGGCGTGAGCGAGGAACTCCAGGACGCGCCGGACGAGGGTCGCGGCGCGGATCGGTCGGCCCTGGCGGCCGCCGCCGCGAGCGGAGCCGGTGACGGCGCGGGCACGGGTGAGCTCGTCGAGTCGCCGGGCGCGGTGATGCGCGTGGCGGGCATGGTCGGCAAGCTCATCGAGGAGGTCCGCAACGCCCCGCTCGACGAGGCGGGGCGGGCGCGCCTGGCCGACATCCACGCCCGCTCGATCACGGAGCTGGGCCACGGGCTCGCACCGGAGCTGCGCGACGAGCTGGCCCGGATCTCGCTGCCGCTCGGGACCGACGAGGTCCCGTCGCAGGCGGAGCTGCGGATCGCGCAGGCGCAGCTGCTCGGTTGGTTGGAAGGGCTCTTCCACGGCATCCAGAGCGCCGTGCTCGCCCAGCAGATGTCGGCGAAGGGCCAGCTGGCGCAGATCCGGGGTCAGGGCAGCGGTGGGCTTTCCGAGGCGGCGGTGGAGGCCGGGCAGATGGGTGGCCAGTACCTCTGAGACCCCGTCGGGCCTGATCCTGCGGTGCGGGATCAGGCCTCCAGGACGACGTCCCCCGTGGTGCGGCGCAGCGCGGAGCGACGCTCGTCCTCGGTGAGCCCGCCCCAGACGCCGTACGGCTCGCGGGTCGCGAGGGCGTGGCGGCGGCACGGCTCGAGGACCGGGCAGCTCATGCAGACGCGCTTGGCCTGGCTGGCCCGCTGCTCGCGACGGGGGCCCCGCTCGCCGTCGGGGTGGAAGAAGAAGCTCGAGTCCATGCCGCGGCAGGACCCGTGGAGCTGCCAGTCCCACTCGTCGATGATCGGTCCGGGGAGCAGACGCACATCGGCCACGGGAACCTCCAGTCGCGAGGGAGGAGCGGCCCACGGACGCTCCGCGGGGTCGGAAGGGTGTCGTCCGACCCGGACCCGCCCGGTATAGCCAGACACCCGACCCCACAAACCCGTCACGGGTCACCCGGTCGGACGCGACCCATCGGGCCGGGACCAGCGGCGGGCTGCTCCTCGCCCGACGACCGTGCGTCGCGAGTAGGGTCCGGCCAGTGGGTATGGTGCGCCCGGAGCGGCGTCACCGCAGCCCAGCGAGAGCCAAGAGGAGTGCTGTGCATGTCCGAGAGCGCAGGGAACGGGGGACGCGACGTCGTGGCGACCGATGACGACTTCTCGACCGAGGAGCCGATGGGGGTCGAGGTCGAGCGCTCCGGTCACACGTCGGTGATCCGGCTGTCCGGCGAGATCGACATGCTCACGACGCCGGCGCTGCGCGCCAAGGTCACCGAGGAGCTGAGTGCCGGACTCCGGACGCTCGTGCTCGACATGCTCGCCGTCGAGTTCCTGGGCTCCAGCGGCCTCGCGCTGCTGGTCGAGGCCCTCGACGAGTCGCGCAACCGGGGCGTCGCCCTGCGCCTCGTCGCCGACAGCCGGCCGGTGAGCCGTCCGCTGCAGGCCACCGGGCTGACCGACCTGTTCGAGATCCACCCGACGGTGGAGGAGGCGCTGGCCGCCTGAGGCGGCCCGCCCTCGTCCTGACCGCCCCGAGCCGGTGCGTCGACACGCCGTCGCGGCCGGTGGTGACCGGTGATGCGTGCGCCGATACGGTGACGCAGCGATCGGTGCGCCGGTCCGGTGCCGGGCCTGGTCCCGGCCCGGGACGGCACCGTCGGACCCGACCACCGACCCGTCTGGAACGGAGACCCGCAGTCGTGCAGACGCCCGAACCGCAGCAGCGTGAGCGCGTGCCCGAGGTCCCCGCCCCGGGAGCGGCGACCGAGGTCGACGGCCTCACCGCCGCGACGGACCTCGCCGAGGTGCCGAGCCCGGTCGAGGTGCGGGTGCACGCCGACCCGGCCCTGATCCCCTCGGTGCGCGCCGTGGCCGCGGACCTCGCCGCCCGGGCCGACTTCGACCTCGACGCCGTGTCCGACCTGCGGATGGCCGTGGACGAGGCCTGCTCGGCGCTCGTCCCGCTGTCCGCCCCCGGCGGGCAGCTGCGGTGCGGGTTCACCGTGGTCGACGGCCGGATCGCAGTCGTCGCGCGCGTGCCGGTGGAGTCCGCCACGACCCTGCGCCAGGACACGTTCGGCTGGCGGGTGCTGGACACGCTCACCGATTCCGCCGAGGTCCTCGGCGGCGACACCGGGTGGATCGGTATCCGGCTGCTCAAGGACCGGACGACGACGTGAGTGCTCCGGCCGGGGACCAGCGCGGGGACGACTCCTACGGCCACCTCACTCCCCTCCTCCACGAGCACGCGTTGCTCCCGCAGGGCGACCGGCGCCGCGAGGCGCTCCGGGATCGCCTCGTCGAGGGGTACCTCCCGCTCGCCCGGCACATCGCGCGCCGCTTCTCGCAGCGCGGCGAGCCGCAGGAGGACCTCGAGCAGGTCGCGACGGTCGGCCTGATCCACGCCGTCGACCGCTTCTCCCCGGAGCGCGGGTCCGACTTCCTCTCGTACGCGGTCCCGACGATCACCGGCGAGGTCCGCCGCTACTTCCGGGACAAGGCGTGGTCGACGCGGGTCCCGCGGCGGCTCAAGGACCTGCGCCTCGCGATCGGCTCCGCGATGCCCGCGCTCTCCCAGGAGCTCGGCCGCGCCCCCACGGCCGGCGAGCTCGCCGAGCGGCTGTCCCGGCCGCGCGAGGAGATCCTCGAGGCGCTCGAGGCCGCCAATGCGTACCGGTCGAGCTCGCTGGACGACATGCTCGTCGACGACCCGTCCTCCGGGCGGCTGGCCGATGTGCTCGGCACCGACGACGAGGAGCTCGCCCAGGTCGAGCACCGGGAGACGGTTCAGCCCGCCCTGCGCCGGCTGCCCGAGCGGGAGCGCACCATCGTGATGCTGCGCTTCTTCGGCGGGATGACGCAGACCCAGATCGCCGAGCGCGTCGGGGTCTCGCAGATGCACGTCTCCCGGCTGCTCACCCGCACGTTGGCGGCGCTGCGGCAGGAGCTGTCGGAATAGGTGGCCTTCGGCCTTGTGAGCACTTTCCGGGGTTATAGCCCCGGAAAGTGCTCACAAGCGACGCAGTCGCACATAGTGCGCTCCGCCGTCGAAGCGGGTCCGGCCGGTCTTCGCGAGCAGCTCCAGCAGCGGCACCGCGACCCGTCGGGTCGTGCCCAGCGCCTGACGCGCCGCCGACACCGTGAACGGCTGCTCCAGCGTCGCGAGGACCTCGACCGCGCGGTCCGGGGCGTCCGGGCGCAGGTAGATGCCGTCGGCGATCCGCACCAGCTCGCCCGCGCGCACCGCCGCGCCGAGCTGCTTGCCGTGCAGCCCGAGCTCGGCGAGCCGTCCCGCCTCCGGCGCCGCGAACGGTGACGCCTCGAGGTCCGCCCGCACCGCGGCCAGCGCCTCGAGCACCGCGGCCGGCAGCCCGCCGTCCCCACGACGCAGGATCCGCCCGCCCTCCTCGACGAGGTCCTCCGACGCCGGGGGACGGGCCAGCACCAACGGGAGCAGCCGGGGTTCGGGCAGCTCGAGGGCGCGGGCGGCGGCGCGGGTGGCGAGCCCGGGATCGAGCGGGTCGGCGCCCGCCTGCTCGGCGACGGCCTGGACCAGGCGGGCCGCGAGCGCGTCGAGGTGCAGCGGGTCGACCAGCCAGCCGGCCGCGCCGGGGGCGTCCGCAGGCGCCGACTCGAGGCCCAGCCCCGCCAGGTCGGCCACCCGCAGGAACCGTCGGCGCCGCAGCTCCGTCGCCGGGTCGGCGGGGCCGGTGCTCGTCGCGAGCTGAGCGGCCCGCGTCCGGGCGGCGCCCCGTCGTCGCAGCTCCGGAGGCCGTACGTCGAGCACGGTCACCCCGCCGAGGACGGCGTGGGCGCCCGGGTCGCGGAGCAGCGCGCGGTCGCCGGGGCGCAGCGGGAGGGGCACACGCAGGGTGAGGCGCAGTGTCCGGGTGCCGGCCTCGCTGCCGTCGGGGTCGTCCGGGGCGTCGGCCCGGGAGAGCGGGCGCACGCGGGCGGCCACCGCCGCGGACCCGACGTGCAGCATCACCTGCGCGGGCAGCCGGTCGTCCGGGCCCCGCGTCCCGCGGGGCGGGTGCAGCCGGACGTCGACGACGGAGGTGGCCAGGAACCGGTTCGGGGTGAGCAGCGCGGCGCCGCGGTGCAGCGCCTCGAGCGGCACGCCGCGCAGGTTCACCGCGACCCGCGCCACGGCCTCGGCCGTCTCCACCGGCTCGCCGAGCGTCTGCAGCCCGCGCACCGCCACCGTGCGCTCGCCGTCCCCGCCCGAGAGGACCAGCTCGTCGCCCACCGACACCCGCCCCGCCCCGAGCGTCCCGGTCACCACGGTGCCCGCCCCACGGATGGTGAAGGCGCGGTCGACCCAGAGCCGGACGTCGCCGTCGAGCTCGGGCTCGGGGAGCCGGCGGGCCAACGACCCGAGCGCGGCGCGCAGCTCGTCGAGACCCGCCCCGGTCGCCCCGGACACGCACACCGCCGGCAGCCGCCCGAGACCCGTCTCGGCCAGGTGCTCCAGGGCCTCGTCGCGCGCGAGCTCGGGGTCGGCCAGGTCGGAGCGGGTCACGACAAGCACGCCGTCGCGCACCCCGAGCGCGTGCAGCGCGTCGAGGTGCTCCCCGGACTGCGGCATCCAGCCCTCGTCGGCGGCGACCACGAACATCGTCGCCGGAACCGGGCCGACACCGGCCAACATCTGGGTCACGAAGCGCTCATGGCCGGGGACGTCGACGAACGCGACCGGCTCGGCCAGGCCCGGCAGTGCCGTCCAGGCGAACCCGAGGTCGATCGTCATCCCGCGCCTTCGCTCCTCGGCCCAGCGGTCGGGCTCCATCCCGGTCAGCGCGCGGATCAGGGTCGACTTGCCGTGGTCGACGTGGCCTGCGGTCGCGACGACCTTCACGGAGCCACCAGCACGGCCCGGATCGCGGCGGCGAGGCGCGCGTCGTCGACCGGGTCGACCGAGCGCAGGTCGACCACGCACCGCCCGTGCTCCACCCGCGCGACGACGGGGTTCGCGCCGGCCCGCAGTGCCGTGGCCGCGTCGACGGGCAGCGCCAGCCCGGCGCTGGCGAGCTCGACCCCGGGCGCGCCCCCGCCCCCGACGGCGGCGGTGCAGTCCACCGCCGGACAGTTGATTCCCTCGATGGCCAGTTCGGCGGCCAGCGCCTCCGCCCGCGCGCGCAGCGCCGTCACCGGGGTGTGCAGCATCACGCGCACCGGCGGCTCCGGGCCGCGCAGCGTCGCCTCGAGCGCGGCCAGCGTCAGCTTGTCCACGCGCAGCGCCCGGGCGAGCGGGTGGCGCCGCAGCCGGTGGACCAGGTCCGCGGTGCCGAGCAGCAGACCCGCCTGCGGCCCGCCGAGCAGCTTGTCGCCCGAGGCCGTCACCAGGTCCGCGCCCACGCACAGGGCGGTCGCGGCGTCGGGTTCGTCGGGCAGCGCGGGGTCGGGCGCGAGCAGTCCCGACCCGATGTCGACGACGACGGGTGCGCCGAGGCCGGTGAGGGCGGCGGTCGGGACCGAGGAGGTGAACCCGCTGACGACGAAGTTCGACGGGTGGACCTTGAGGATCATGCCGGTGTCGGGTCCGACGGCGTCGGCGTAGTCGCGGGGGTGCACCCGGTTCGTGGTGCCGACCTCGCGCAGCCGCGCCCCGGTGGACTCCAGCAGGTCCGGCACCCGGAACCCGTCGCCGATCTCCACCATCTCGCCCCGGGCGATCACGATCTCGCGCCCGGCGGCCAACGCCGTCGCGGCGAGCACCAGGGCCGCGGCGCCGTTGTTCGCGACGTGCACCCCGCCCGCGTCGGGGACCGCGGCTGCGAGTGCCTCGAGCGCCCCCGCACCGCGACGGCCCCGCTCCCCGGTCGCGAGGTCGAGCTCGACGTCGGTGGTCCCGGCGGCGGCGTCGACGGCGTCGCGGGCCGCGGCCGACAGCGGGGCCCGGCCGAGGTTGGTGTGCAGCAGCACCCCGCTCGCGTTGATCACCGGGCGCAGGCTCGCGGCGGTCGGGCCGAGCCGGCCGAGGTCGGCGACGACCGCGTCCGTCACGTCCTCGGGGGCCAGTTCGGCGCGGCGGGCCCGGTCCTGCGCCGCGACGACGAGGTCCTTCACCCGGGCGCGGCCGACGGTGCCCACGGCCGCCGCCACGCGGGGGTCGGCGAGGACGGCGTCGGTGCGCGGGATCCGTCGTCGGGGGTCCGTGGACGTGCTCGCGCCGGTCATGGGCCCAGGATCCCCCGTCGCGGCCCGTCACGCCGCGTCGGGCCCCGCCCCCGGAACCCACGAACGACCCGTTCGTCACCGAAGAAGGTGACCAACGGGCCGTTCGCTCCGAAGAGGCCCGCCTACGAGCCGGCGGTGGCCGCGTACCGGCGGTCGGGCGGCGTCGTCCCGGCCTGCACGGCCTCCTCGCGACGCCGGATGCGCTCGCGCTGCGGCACGACGATGTGGGCCGGGTCGTTCGCCGAGGCGATGCCCGCGTCGAACACCCCGAAGCGGGTGAGCGCCGAGCCCGCGACCAGCGCCAGCCCGGACAGCGCCGCGGACCAGCGCCGCTTCCGGCCGACGACGGTGCCGAGGGCCCCCGCCACGAGGCACGCCTTCGACGCCGTCATCAGTGTCTTGGCGCGCCCCTTGTCGTAGACGTCCGCGAGCAGGCCGAGGTCACGGGTCATCTTCTCCTCGGTCGCCAGTTCGACGGCCGCGCCGAGGACACCGAGCCGGGCGGCCGGCCCGTTGTCGCGCACCGAGGCGAACAGCAGGCCGAAGCCGCCCCCGGCCGCGGCGGCGCTGCCGGCGAAGAGCACCGGCAGGTGGCGGTGCGCCTCGTGCCAGGTCGGCACCGCGGTGTTGGAGATCAGCACCGCGGTGTACGTGGCCAGCGCGGGACCGACCACCGCGGCCCCGACGCCCGCCGCGTCCCCGGCCCGGCGGACGAACCGGCCGCCGGAGCGGTCGCCGAGGTAGGCCCCGACGGCCTCGGCACCCGCCGCGGCCGTCGCGAACGCGGCGAAGGGGGAGAGGATCCAGGAGCCGACCGAGAGCGGCGAGGTCGGCTTGAAGACCCGCAGCATGTGCAGGAAACGGCTCGGCCGGTGAAGGTCGTGGATGAGGAAGACGGTGCCACCGATGGCCCCGCCCACCGCGGCCACCCGGCCTGCCCGGCGTAGCGTCGGCCGGTCGGTGGCGGTCGCCATGGCCGCGAGCACCGACGACGAGCCCGCGAGCCCGCCGAGGAACAGGTAGAGCGGCACGTCGGGGTTCTTCCACACCGGCGCCTTGATGATCGGGCGCCCGTAGTAGGAGCGGAACTCCGCCTCGGGCACCATCAACTGCTCGCCCTTGCCGCCCCGGCCCTTGCCACGACGCGGCTTCACCTGGTCGTGGTCGATCCGGGAGCGCTCCGGCATCTGCGGATTCGTGTCCTGCGTCATCGCCGGCCGCCCTTCCAGAACGTGGCCACCACGGCCAGCCCTAGCCCCACCGCGGTCAGCGCCGCGTTGCGCCACATCTCCGGGAGGTCCCGGGTGGTGACGATCGGGTCCGGCGGCAGCCCGTACACCTCGGGCTCGTCGAGGAGCAGGAAGAACGCGCCGTCCCCGCCGACGCCGTCGTTCTCGTCCCGCCCGTAGAGCCGGGCCTCGGTGACGCCGCGGTCGTGCAGTTCGGCGAGCCGCGCGTCGGCGGTGGCCTGGAGCTCGTCGAGGTCGCCGAACTGGATGGACTTCGTGGGGCAGGCCTTCGCGCACGCGGGCTCCAGGCCGGAGCCGAGGCGGTCGTAGCAGAGCGTGCACTTGTGCGCGCCGCCGTCACTCCCGCGGACGTCGATGACGCCGTACGGGCAGGACGGCACGCAGTAGCCGCACCCGTTGCAGACGTCGGGCTGGACGACGACGGTGCCGAACTC
>JAICLN010000272.1 GCA_025925615.1 Actinomycetospora sp.
CCGGACGACGAGGCGCACGTCGGGGTCGATCTCCTGCACGCGCAGCGCGCGGTGGATGTTGGTGACGTCCTCGCGGTCGACGAGGGCGACGGCGCTCGCCCCCCGTACCCCGGCGGCGAGGAAGGTGCGGTCGTCGTCGATGCTCCCGCCCTCGAGGACCCGCACGCCGGCGTCCTCGATCTGCGAGACGTAGCGGTTGGTCCGGTCGGCGACCACGACGACGATGTCCACCGCCGCGCTGCCCTGCCGCCGGAGGGCCTGGACGATGCGCAGGGTGAGCAGGTTGTCGCCGCAGATCACGAAGCGCTGGGCGCGCCGCCCCGACGGTGTCGCCCCCGCACTCGTCACGAGCGCGCACCCTAACCGCGCGTGACCCCCGAGCGAGCCCTTTCGGCCCCGTCGACCACGTCCGTCCGGTCCACGCCGCGGACGCCGCGCGCCGTCGGCACCCCGATCTCGGTGTCGGCCTCGCGCCCGCGCAGCCGCCGGCTGCCGGTCACCGTCCACCGGCCGGCCTCGACGGCGTCGGCCCGTGCGAGCGCGGCGCCCGAAGCGGCCACGCCCTCCGGGATCACCTTGGCGACGTCGCAGTGCCGGGCGGCCTCGTTCACCGGGTCCCCGATGACGGTGTACTCGTAGCGTCGCGCGACGCCGACGTGGCCCGCCACGGCCTCGCCGGCGGACACCCCGATGCCGGCGCGGATCGCGACCTCGCCGTGGTCGAGTCGATCGGCAAGGGCGCGGGCGGTGGCGAGCGCGGCGCCGGCCGCGTCGTCGTGGTCGGTGGGCGCCCCGAAGACCGCGAGCGCGGCGTCGCCCTCGAACTTGTTGATCCAGCCGCCGTGGCCCTCGACGACGTCGACGACCTCGGCGAAGAACCGGTTGAGCCGGGCCACGACCTCGGTCGGCGGGCGGGTGGCGGCCATCCGGGTCGAGCCGACCAGATCGACGAAGAGCACGGCCACGTCGCGGACGGCGCCACCCTCGCCGTCGAAGTCGCCCTGCCCCGCGACCGCGGCCGCGGCCACGTCCTCCCCGACCTGCTGGCCGAACAGTTCCCGCACCCGGTCCCGTTCCCGCAGGCCGGCGACCATCGTGTTGAACCCCGACTGGTGGAGGCCGAGCTGGGTGGTGTCGGTGACCTCCACGGTGACGTCGAGGTCACCCTCCTCGACCCGCTGCAGCGCGCGGCGTACCGCGAGCACCGAGGACGCGAGGGAGGTCGAGGTCAGGGCGGTGACGAGGAAGCCGACAGCCAGTGCCATCAGGGCGAGGACGAGCGTGACGAGCCCGAGCCGCGTCACCGTGAAGTAGTCCGCGTAGATCAGCGACGTCGCCGCGGCGATGACGACCCCGAGCAGCGGGACCCCGGTGCCCATGACCCAGGTCCCCAGTGAGCGCAGCACGACGCCGGGCAGGCCGTTCCCGCTCGGCGGCTGCAGCACGAACACCCGCGCGACCTCGCGGCGCAGGGCGAGCTCGGTCAGTCGGTAGGCGACGGTGACCGTCGTGACACCGCCCAGGGCGATCATGCAGGCCACGGCGAGGGCGAGGACGACCGACCAGTGCGCATCGAGGGCGGTGAACAGCACCGCGCCGAGCACCCACGGCACCGCCTGCACCACGGCGAGGCGCAGCGGGGCCCGGAGCACGACGCGGCGGGCCCGGCGCCGGTGCCGCTCGCGGTCCGCCTCGGTCGCGCGGGGACCGGGCGGGTCCGGGATGCGCATCCACGACCAGCCGAAGGCGAACGCCATCGCCGCCCCGACGGGGGCGTACACCGCGAAGAGCAACAGGTTGACCTGCAGTGCCTCGGCCTCGTCGGCGACGAGGGCCCGGAACGGCAGCACCCATCCGGCGAGCCCCACGAGGAGACCGGCGCCGACCAGGTTGGCCACCACGATCAGCGCCCCGACGATCGCCTTGGTGCGCAGTGCCACGTCGCTCGGCGCCTCGGCCCCCTCGTCAGGGCGCGACGCCGGGCCCGCGGTCGGTTCCGCGGGCCCGGTCACGTTCGTCGGCGGGCGGGCCGTCACGGCTCCCGACGGTAACGAGAGAGCCCGGCCCGGGGTGGGTGGTGTGGCCGACCCGTCAGCTGGTCGAACGGGAATCGGCCGGCAGTCCCGGCGTGTTCGCGGGCACCGGCGGGGTCTGCGGGGTGTCCGCGGAGTCCGCGCCGGTGGACTTCACCGCGCCGCGGCCGCGGGGCAGCCCGAGCTCCTGGCGCCGCTCGTTCGCCTCACGGAGCTTCCGGGCCGGCAGCGAGAGCCGCCAGATCGACCGGGTGGCCTGCCAGAACTGCCGCGGGAACGGGCCCGTGGTGTAGGGCAGCTCGTACTTCTCGCACAGCGCCCGCACCCGCACCGCGATCTCCGGGTACCGGTTCGAGCACAGGTCCGGGTACAGGTGGTGCTCGATCTGGTAGCCGAGCGACCCGGACATGATGTGCATCAGGCGGCCGCCGGTGAAGTTCGCCGACCCGAGCAGCTGGCGCAGGTACCACTCCCCCTGCGTCTCGTTCTCCAGCTCCTCCTCGGTGAACACCTCGGCGCCGTCGGGGAAGTGCCCGCAGAAGATGATCGCGTACGACCAGATGTTGCGGATGATGTTGGCCGTGAAGTTCGCCGTGGCCGTGGGCACGAAGTTCGGCCCGGTCAGCGCCGGGAACAGGACATAGTCCTTGCCGATCTGACGGGCCTGCTTGCGCCCGATGGCGATCAGCTTGCGCTTGAACTCCTCGGGGTCCTCGAGCTGCATCTTGCGCAGGCCCTCGATGTCGAGGTCGTGCAGGCTCACGCCGTACTCGAAGGCCAGCATGAGCAGGGTGTTCACGACCGGCTGGACCAGGTAGTACGGGTGCCACGGCTGGTCGGAGCGGACGCGGAGGATCTCGTACCCGACGTCCTTGTCCTTGCCGATGACGTTCGTGTACGTGTGGTGCAGGTAGTTGTGGGAGTGCTTCCACTGGTCGGCGGGGCAGACGTTGTCCCACTCCCACGTCGAAGAGTGGATCTCCGGATCGTTCATCCAGTCCCACTCGCCGTGCATGACGTTGTGGCCGATCTCCATGTTCTCGAGGATCTTGGCCACGCCGAGCGTGAGGGCACCGGCCCACCACAGCTCACGGCGGTTGCTGCCGAACATCATCACGCGGGCGGCGACGTTGAGACGGCGCTGCACGGTGATGAGCCGGCGGATGTAGGCGGCGTCGGAGTCGCCCCGCGACTCCTCGATGTCGGACCGGATCTGGTCGAACTCCCGACCCAGCGCCTCGACGTCCTCCTGGCTCAGATGGGCGAACTCCTTGACGTCCCTGATCGCCACGACGACTCCCCTCGTTGCTTGCGGTCGGTTCAGGCGTCGACGACGCAGTCGCCTGCGGCCGCCGTGATGCATGTCTGGATCTTGACGGCGTCCCAGCTCTGGCCGCCGGAGCCGTCCGCGCGGTGCTCGGTGCCGTCGCGCAGGTCGCGCACGGTGCCGGAGCGCAGCGGCACGACGCAGGTGTGGCAGATGCCCATGCGGCACCCGAACGGCAGCTGCAGGCCCGCCGACTCGCCACCCTCGAGGATGGTCGTCGCGCCGTCGACCTCCACCTCCTTGTCGGACTGCGAGAACGTGACCGTGCCGCCCTCGGCCTCGCCGCCCGCGAGGTTGGCCGAGAACCGCTCGACGTGGAGGTGGTCCTCGAGGCCCGCGTCTTCCCAGACCTCCTCGGCGTCGTCGAGCATCGCGTTGGGCCCGCAGACCCACGCCTCGCGCTCCTGCCAGTCCGGGCAGACGTCGGAGAGGTCGCGCAGGTCGAGGTGGCCGTCCTCGGAGGTGTGGCGGCGGATCACCGAGACCGAGCCGTACCGCTGGTCGAGGTCGGCGAGCTCGTCGGAGAACAGGAAGTGCTCCGGGTCGGGCGCGGAGTGCATGACGACGACGTCGGGCATCGTCCGGCGTCGGTCCAGTGTCCGCAGGAACGCCATGATCGGCGTGATCCCGCTGCCCGCGGTGAGGAAGAGGATCTTCTTCGGCGGCGGCTCGGGGAGCACGAAGTCACCCTGCGGCGGGGCGAGCCGCACGATCGTCCCGGGCGCGACGCCCCGGACGAGGTGCTGGGAGAGGAAACCCTCGGGCTGCGCCTTGATGGTGACCGAGAGGTGACCGGCGTCGCGCTTCGGCGGCGAGGTCAGCGAGTACGAGCGCCAGTGGAACCGGCCGTCGACCTGGACCGCGATGCCCACGTACTGGCCGGGCTGGTGGTCGAAGGACCATCCCCAGCCGGGCTTGATGACCAGGGTCGCGGCGTCGTCGGTCTCCTGCACGACCTTGACGACCTTGCCGCGCAGCTCCCGCGCCGACCACAGGGGGTTGAGCAGCGTGAGGTAGTCGTCGGGGAGCAGCGGCGTCGTGAAGCGCGACGCGGCCGCGCGCAGCCGCTGCACCGGGCGGGGGAGTCCAGCCGGGGAATCGTTCACGTCGCCTCCGCTTCGTCGCCGGGGACAGCTACTCCCCGACCGAACGGGTGAGCAAGCGTGGCACCGGTATGACCGATCTTCGTCACATCGAAACATCCCGCCGTGTCATATGACACCGGGGGATGTCATGGAGGGGGTGGGCGCTCGTCGTCGCCCAGGACCCGAGACGCCTCGCGCACGAGCTCCCCGACCGCGGGCGGCATCGCCTCGCGGAACGCCGACATCACGGTCTGCGCCGCGACGGGCTGCAGTTTCGCCACGACGTCGCGGATCTCCTCGAACCGGTCGGCCGGCAGGCCGTCCGCGACGAAGTCCTGCCACACGGTGCGCCGGAAGAGGTCGACGAAGTTCTCCGCCACGTCGGTGATGTGCTCGATGACCATCTGCCGCGTGCCCAGCAGGGCATCCAGCGGCATCCCGAGCCGGACCGCCTCGGCGCCGGCCCGCACCATCCCGGGGCTGTGTACCCGGATCGTCCCGCCACCCAGGTCCTCGACCAGGCCGGCCGCGGCGAGTGCCTCGTACTGCGACGGATCGCCACCGACCCACGAGGCGAACTCCTCGCGGGCGATGTCCACCGGCGGCTCGGCCTGCCACGGCGTGAGCATCTCCAGGTACTGGGAGAGGGCCCGCTCGGCGGTCTGGCTCGGCGTGGCGTCCACCAGCCGCTCGATCGCGGCGAGCGAGAAGCCCTCGGACTGCAGGTGCGTGATGAGGTCGAGACGCGCGAGGTGCTCGGTGCCGTAGAACCCGGTCCGGCCCTGCATCCGCGGCGGCGGGAGCAGGCCCCGGGCAGCATGGGCCCGCACATTGCGCACGGTCATCCCGGCATGAGCGGCCAGACGGTCGATCGTCCATGCCGATGCCGGAGCCCCCACGCCAACCCACGGTACGAGTATTTCACGGGGGACGCGGTTCCTGTTACTGCGGGTACCTACTAGATCCGTACGACGGTGCTGCGGCCGTCCGCCGGACTGCCGTCGAGCACGGCACCGAGGACGACCTGGCGACGGCGTGGTCGGCCTGGCTCGACGCGCCGTCGGCCAGATCGTCGTGGCGGGCCCGGACGAGGACGAGCGCCGGGTGATGGCGCCCGGGTTCGCGGCCTACCTGCGACTGTTGGGCGGCCCCGACCTCGACAGCCCCGACCCGGACGCGGCCGCAGACGGGGTGCTCTGGTGGGACGCCCCGGCGTTACGGTGACGGAACGGGACGCGGGTGCCGGAGAACCGGGTCCGCGGGACCCGGTTAAACGGCGCGGTTCGTGGCCGTGATAAGCCCGCGAGGGGCGCACGACGCATCCCGAGCGCGTTCGGGTACTGCC
>JAICLN010000139.1 GCA_025925615.1 Actinomycetospora sp.
GTTGGTGGACCGGGCGCCGGGGTGGTCGTACGGGAAGCTGCGCGAGAAGATCGAGAGCGAGGCGAAGGCAGTCGACCCGGGGTGGGCCGAGGCGCGTCGGACCGCGGCGATCGCGCGACGGCGGGTGGTGTTCGGGACCGAGCCCTCGGGCGCGGCGGCGCTGCGTGGCCTGGACCTGCCGCTGGATCCGGCCCAGGACTCCCACGACCGCATCGTCGCGCTCGCCTCCGCCGTGGCCGATCGCCTCCGCGCCCGCGGCGTGGAGGCGATCACCAGGCCGCTCGAGGCCGAGGTCCTGATGGTGCTCACGTGCCCTGAGGGAGCGGGGCTGTGGGACGAGGACGTCGTCGATCTCATGGTGGCCCGCTACCTCCCCGACGACCCCGACCCCGGCTCGTCCGGTCCCGACGACTCCGGTCCCGACGACTCCGGTCCCGACGACTCCGGTCCCGACGACTCCGGTCCCGACGACTCCGCTCACGACGGCCCCACGGACGGCAACGCCGACGACGGCTCGGCCGCCGACGGTAGCCCCGCTGACGACGGCCCCGCTGGCAGCGACTCAGACCATGACCCGGCTGACGGGGACCTGGCCGACGACGTCTCGGCTGACGGCGGTCTCACCGGCGCCGGCCCTGGCGACGATGGCCCGACAATCGACGACCCGACCGATGGCGGCCCCGCTGGTCACGAGCCGGAGGCCGGCCGCGCCGAGGAGCGCTCCGGAGGTGACGACTCGTGTAGCGGCCACCGACCCGCGGAGCCCGTGGATGAGCCGGCGCGGTGGGTGGCGCCGTTCGCGGAGCGGGTGGCGATCCGGCTGGGGCTGCGCACCGTCCTCGGACTCGACCGGCGCCCGGGGCTGATCCCCCGTCGCGGCTCGGTCTGTTCCTCGACGGCCCGCACGCTCGCCTGGGCCCGCACAGACTCCACGTGGCGGCTGCTCCTCTATGACCGCGACGGTCGCCTCGAGTGGGTCTTCCTCGTCCGGCCCCCACACGCGGGTCCCCCGGGAGCGGGAGGCCGCCGTCGACGCCACATCGTCGAGCTCACCGCCTACACCGAGGAGCTCGACGAGCTCGCCGCGAGCTTCCGGCCCGACGCCGGCGCCCGCGACGAACCCGGACTGCCCGCGATCCGGGCTGGGGCGCCCCGGGGCGTCGACTTCGTGGGCGGTCATGTCCTCGAGCTGCTCCGCCGCGCGGCGAGGGCCCTTGCCCGGGCTCGGGCCCGCCCGGCCGGGGAGCACCCGGCGGTCTCGACGGCCGACGCGCACCGGCGCCTGCCCGGCGCGGCGCTGCGGCTGTGGGTGCAGTGCCGCGACCTGACGTGTCGCGCTCCGGGCTGCGCGACGCCCGCGGTCGGGTCCGACATCGACCACACCCACGACCACACCTTCGGCGGGCTCACCCAAGCCGACAACCTCGGACCGTTCTGCGGAGGCGACCACCCGTTCAAGCACGACCCCACCAGCGGGTGGAGCGTGGTGCAGTCCGCGCCCGGCCGGTTCGACTGGACCGCCCCCACCGGCCGGCACCACACGATCAGCCCGGAGCCCTACGACCCGCTCCCGGAGCCCGTGCCGCCCGCGGACGGCACCGCCTTCTCCATGCCCGCCGAGGTGTTCGTCGAGGTGCCGCGGCCGCGGCCGGCCTTCGCGCCGCGCCGCAACCGCCACGGCGTCGTCACCGACGCCGCCCGGGACGCCGCGGAGTACCTGGCGCGCCGGGCCGCGGAGAAGGCCGGGGCGCCCGACCTCGACAAGGCGCCGGACCAGGACGAGGAGCCGCCGTTCTGACCACCGGTCGATCGCCTCGACGGATCACGGACAGGGAGCCCAGCGGGGGATCCCGTCGGGGAACTTCACACGCACCGATGCCCCCACGGTGAGCCCGGGGTCGCCGCGGCCCATGGCCCGAATGCCGTCGTCGAGGTCGACGAGGGCCAGCGTGTAGGGCTCACCGAACGGTCCGGATGAGCACGCCGATAGGGGGTGCACGACGCTGACCGCCACCACACGCCCGACGCCGGACGAGGGGCGACGGGCCGCGGCGGCATCGGCACCCGCGGTCCCCGGCGCGCAGAACCCGATCTCCTCGAGCAGCATCGCCAGCGTCACGGTGAAGCTGTCGTAGATCCCGGCGGCCCCGACGTCGAGCACCGACCGCCCGGCCTGCGCGAGTGCGGTCGTCGCGGCCCGTCGGGCGCCGAGGTCGGTGAGGTCGGCCTCGGTGAGGTGCTGGTGGCGGTGGGCCTCGCCGATCCCGGTCACCGCGACTGCGGCCGGCGCCGCGGTCACGACCACGGCGGCTCCGCCGTCGGACCCGGCGTCCGGCCAGCGCCGCCCCGGCCGCGGCGACCTGCCAGTCCAGCGCCGAGCGACCCGGCTGTCGGCCGAACGGCGTCACGGCCACGCCCGCGACGTGGGCGGCGGTCACGGCCACGCCGTCACGGCCGGGTCTTCACCATCACGTCGAGGCGCCCCTCCTGGACGACGACCCCGTCCTGGTTGACCAACTGACAGTGACGCTGGACGACGCCGGTGGTGCCGGAGCTGGTCAGCCTGGTCCCGACGACCGTCATCCGGGCGTGCACGGTGTCCCCGAAGACGATCGGGGCGCGGAAGGTCCACCCGTCGATGCCGAGCAGCGCGACCGCGGAGCCCTCGAAGAGCCCGGTCCGCGCGACGAGGCCGATCCAGAGCGCGACCCCCAGGACGCCGTGGGCGATGCGCTCGCCGAAGCGGGTGTCCGCGGCCGCGACGGCGTCGGTGTGCAGCGGGTTGTAGTCACCGGTCCAGGCGGCGAAGGAGACGACGTCGGCCTCGGTGACGGTCCGGGCGGGGGAGACCACCGGATCGTCGGGATCCATCGCCGCGAAGTCCTCGAACCACAGCGGGCCCCTCGTGAGCGACACTGTTCAGCTCCTCCCGACGGTGATCCCGTGTGCCTCGCGGTCCCACGTCCCGGCGGTCAGGCCCCGGGCGCGCAGCACGGCCTTCTGCACCTTCTGCGTCGGCGTCTTCGGCAGCTCCTCGAGGATCTCCACGTAGCGCGGCACCGTGAAGTACGGCATGCGCGGCACGAGGTGCTCGATGAGCTCGGCCGGGTCGAGGGCCGCGCCGGGGCACAGCACGACGGCGACCTTCAGTTCGTCCTCGGTCAGCTCGCTCGGGACGGCGACGACGGCGCTCTCCGCGACGGCCGGGTGGCCGTTCACCACCGACTCGACCTCGAAGGACGAGATGTTCTCGCCGCGGCGGCGCAGCGCGTCCTTGATCCGGTCGGAGAAGTAGAACTGGCCGGCCTCGTCGCGGGAGAACGCGTCGCCGGTGTGCAGCCAGAGGTTCCGGAACGTGTGCAGGGTCTGCTCGGGCAGGCCGTGGTAGCCCTCCATGGTCGTGGCAGGCTCCTCGGGCCGGACGACGAGCTCGCCGACGACGGCCGGCGGGACCTCGTGGTCGTGCTCGTCGACGACCTTCACGCGGTAGCCCGGACGTTCCCGCCCCGCACTTCCGGGGACGACGGTGCCCGGGGGCGCGACGATCGGGGCCCCCGACTCGGTCATCGCGAAGACGGCGGCCGACTCGACGCCGAAGCGGCGGCAGAAGCCGTCGAGGTCGGGCGGCAGCGGGACCAGGCAGGCGACCTCGAGCGGGTTGTCGGCGTCGTCGGGACGCTCGGGGCGCGAGAGCAGCATCTGGGCCATCGCATCCAGCAGCAGCGTGTAGGTGACGTCGTGGGCGCGGACCTCGTCCCAGAACGCGATCGCGAGGAGGTCGTCGGGTGCCGTCGGCTCCGGCGCGACCGGTTCGTCGGCGAGCTCCTCGAAGGGCAGCACCCGGAACCGGCCGGCGAGCTCGGACCCGGTCCCGCCTCTGACGACGATGCCGCGGACGTGCGGCAGGGCGTCGGCCACCTCGGCGAACCGGGCGGCGTACTCCTGCTCGATGACCGCCCCCTCGGCGCCCGAGTCGTGCACGACGTGGGCGAGGAACTCGCCCTTGTAGGCCGTGTTCACCGGGACCTCGGCCACCCGGGTCAGCCCGGTGGCGAACCAGGCGAGCGCGGCGTCGGCGGAGTTGTCGAGCATGAGCACCACGCGGTCGCCCGCCGCGACGCCGAGCCGGCGCAGGCCGCCGGCCAGGCGCAGCGCCCGGTCGTGGGCCTGGGCGTGGGAGTAGGCGCCGTCGTCGGCGAGCAGCAGCGGGTCGTCCGGCGCGGTGGCCAGCACCCGGGCGGACGCCGCGGGCAGCGTCCGGTCCGCCACAGCGGGCATCGGGGTGGCGTGGCTCACGCGGGTCACCCTCATTGACACTGGCGTCAATGTCAATGAGGGTCACGGCATGACGGCGGGACCAGCGTGACGGCGGGGCCGGCATGACGGACGGGCCGGCATGACGGCCGGCGCGTGGGAGGTGCGCGGGGCACGCGACCGTACCGACAGCCCGACCCGCCACGAGCTGCTCCGCGCCGCCGAGGCGGTCTTCACCGCGAAGGGGTTCGGCGCGGTCACCGTCGCCGACGTGACCGCCCAGGCCGGCGTCAGCCGAGCCACCTTCTACGTCTACTTCGCCACCAAGGCCGAGGTGTTCGCCGCGCTGGCGCAGGACGTGCGCGACCAGCTCTGCGCCGCCCAGGACGTCCCGCCGACCGGACCGCCCGCCCAGGTGTGGAGCGCGGCGATCGCGGCCTACCTGCGGGCCTGGACCGCGCGGATCGGGCTGCTGCGGGTGATGGCGCACCAGGCGATCGACGACCCGGCGATCGCCGCCCTGCTCGAGGAGATCCGCGCGGCGCCCACCCGCCGTCACGAGCACTTCGTCGCCCGCCTCGAACGGGAGGGCCGGGCCCGGCCGCGGACCACCGCGGCGCTCACCGCCCAGGCGGTCCAGGGGATCGTCGAGCGCTACGCCGAGCTCATCGCCGCCGGTGAGCTGTCCACCGACGACGCGGTCGCCGCCCTGGCCGCGCTCTACGACGGAATGCTGAGGTTCTGACCAGGTGTTCGCGCGCGTCCTCATCGCCAACCGGGGCGAGATCGCCGTCCGCATCGCCCGCGCGGCGGCCGATCTCGGGATCGCCTCGGTCGCCGTCCACGCCACCGACGAGCCCGACGCCCCCCACGTCGCGAAGGCCGACGCCTCCGTCGCGCTGCGCGGCGCCGGCGTGGCCGCCTACCTCGACATCGACGACGTGCTCCGCGCCGCGCAGGAGTGCGGGGCCGACGCCGTCCACCCCGGCTACGGCTTCCTGTCCGAGAGCCCCGCGTTCGCGCGGGCCTGCGTGGAGCGCGGCGTCACCTTCGTCGGGCCGTCCCCCGAGGTGCTGGCCGACCTCGGCGACAAGACCCGCGCCCGTGAGCTCGCCGAGGCCGCGGGCCTGCCCGTCCTCGCCGCGGCCGACCCCGACCGTGCCGCGGCCCTGCTGGAGAAGACCGGCGCGGTGATGGTCAAGGCGGTTGCGGGCGGCGGCGGGCGGGGGATGCGCCGGGTCACCGACCCCGCGGCGCTGGACGACGCGCTCGCCCGCTGCGCCTCCGAGGCGGGCGCCGCGTTCGGCGACGACCGGGTCTACGCCGAGGAGCTGCTGAGCCCGGCCCGGCACGTCGAGGTGCAGATCCTCGGCGACGGGAGCGGCGCGGTGACCCAGCTCGGCGAGCGGGACTGCTCGGTGCAGCGCCGTCACCAGAAGGTCGTCGAGGTCGCGCCGGCCCCGGGCCTCGATCCGGACGTGCGCGCCGGGCTCCTCGCCGCGGCGGTGCGGCTCGGGGAGTCGGTGCGCTACCGCGGGCTGGGCACCGTGGAGTTCCTCGTGCACGGCGAGCGGTTCGCGTTCATCGAGGTCAACCCGCGGGTGCAGGTCGAGCACACGATCACCGAGGAGATCACCGACGTCGACCTCGTGGCGACCCAGCTGCGGCTCGCGGCCGGGGCGACCCTTGCCGAGCTCGGGCTCACCCAGGACAGGGCCCCGAGGCCGCGTGGCACCGCCCTGCAGGTGCGCATCACCCTCGAGCACACCGAACCCGACGGCGGCACGACCCCCGCGGCCGGGACGCTCACCGCCTACGAGCTTCCCTCAGGGCGCGGCATCCGGGTCGACGGCGCCGGGTACGTCGGCTACCGGACGAGACTGCGCTACGACCCGCTGCTGGCGAAGCTGATCGTGTCCGATCCCGCCGCCGATCCCGCCGACGGTCTCCGGGTCGTCGCCGCGAAGGCCGCCCGGGCGCTGAGCGAGGTCAACATCGGCGGGGTCGCGACGAACGTGGACGTGCTGGCCGGCATCGTCGGTCACCCCGCCTTCGCCGCGGGCGAGCTCTCCACCGACTTCCTCGACGACCACCGCGCGGAGATCCTCGCCGCCGCCCGGCCCCACCGGTTCGTCGAAGCGGCGCCCCCGGCGACCGACGCCGCCCCGACGACGCTGCGCCCCGGTCCCGGCGAACACGCCGTGCCGGCGGTGGCCCCGGGCACCGTCGTGTCCGTCGAGGTGGCCACGGGCGACGTCGTGCGGGCCGGGCAGACCCTGCTCGTCCTCGAGGCGATGAAGATGGAGCACGTCGTCGCGGCACCGTCCGCGGGCACCGTCGGGACGATCGCGGTGGCGGCGGGGGACACGGTCGCCACCGGTGACGCGCTGCTCGTCGTCGTCCCCGACGACACCGTCGCCGACGACGCGACGAGCGAGGCCGTCGTCGACCCCGACCACGTCCGGCCCGACCTCGCGCGGGTCCTCGAGCGCCACGCGATCGGGCGCGACGACCGGCGCACCGCCGCCGTCGAGAAGCGCCACCGCACCGGGCTGCGCACCGCGCGGGAGAACCTCGCCCAGCTCTGCGACGAGGGCAGCTTCGTCGAGCACGGCGCCCTCGCGATCGCCGCGCAGCGCCGGCGCCGCTCCCTCGAAGACCTCGTCGAGCGCACGCCCGCCGACGGCATGCTCGCCGGCACCGCCACGATCAACGCCGACCTCGTCGGAGCCGAGCATGCGCACGCCGTCGTGGTCGCCTACGACTACACCGTCCTCGCCGGCACCCAGGGGTTCGTCAACCACAAGAAGAAGGACCGGGCGTTCGAGATCGCCGAGGCCCGGCGCTGGCCCGTCGTCGTCTACGCCGAGGGCGGTGGAGGCCGCCCCGGCGACACCGACGGCAGCTGGGCCTCGATGCTCGAGGTCCCGGCCTTCGAGATCTTCTCGCGGCTCTCGGCGCGGGTGCCGCTCGTGGCGATCGTCGCCGGACGCTGCTTCGCCGGCAACGCCGCCCTGGCCGGGCTGTGCGACGTGATCATCGCCGTCGAGGGCGCGAGCCTCGGGATGGGCGGCCCCGCGATGATCGAGGGCGGCGGCCTCGGCGTGGTCGCGCCCGACGACGTCGGGCCGATGGGCGTGCAGGTCGCGAACGGCGTCGTCGACGTCCTCGTCGCCGACGAACAGGAGGCGACGGACGTCGCGCGGCGGTACCTGTCGTACTTCCAGGGCCCGGTCGCCGAGTGGGAGGCGCCCGACCAGCGGCGGCTGCGCCACGTCGTCGGAGAGAACCGCGTGCGGGTCTACGACGTCCGCGCGATCGTCACCGGCCTCGCCGACGTCGGGTCGGTGCTGGAGCTGCGCGCCGGGTTCGCTCCGGGAATCGTCACGGCGCTGGTCCGGGTCGAGGGACGCCCGATGGGCCTGATCGCCAACGACCCGGCCCACCTCGGCGGCGCCATCGACCACCACGCGGCGGACAAGGCCGCCCGGTTCCTGCAGCTCTGCGACGCGTTCGGCCTGCCGGTGGTCTCGCTGTGCGACACCCCCGGCTTCATGGTCGGGCCGGAGTCCGAGACGCATGCGACCGTCCGACACTTCAGCCGGATGTTCTCGGTCGGCGGGAACCTCTCGGTGCCGCTGGGCCTCGTCGTGACGCGCAAGTGCTACGGCCTGGGCGCCCAGTCGATGATGGGCGGCAGCCTCAAGGCGCCGGCGTTCGCGGTCTCCTGGCCGACCGGTGAGTTCGGCGGGATGGGGCTCGAGGGCGCGGTGCGGCTGGGGTACCGCAAGGAGCTCGAGGCGGTGACCGATCCCGCGCAGCGCCAGGAGCTCTTCGAGCGCTACGTCGCCGCGGAGTACGAGAAGGGCGGGGCGCTCGCGGTCGCGCAGGTCTACGAGATCGACGACGTCATCGACCCGGCCGACACCCGCCGGTGGATCGCCACGTCGTTCGTCGCGCACCCGGTCGGCCCGCAGCCCGCGAAGGTCCGACCGAACATCGACACCTGGTGAGGCGCCTGGCGGCGAGCATCAGAGGAAGCCGAACAACTGCCCCGCCACGCGGCGCATCTGGACCTCCTCGGCGCCCTCGGTGATCCGGTAGCGGCGGTGGTGGCGGTAGATGTGCTCGAACGGCTCGTGGCGGGAGTAGCCGAGGCCGCCGAAGACCTGCATCGCGCGGTCGGCGGCGTCGCAGACCAGCCGGTTCGCCCGGTAGTTGGCCATCGAGACCTGGTGGCCGATCGAGACCTCCGGCCTGCTGCGCGACGACCGCTACGCCGGCGCGCGGGCCGGGCTCGCCCGCGAGCTCGGCCGGGTCCTGGCCCGCATCCACGCCGTCGACCCCACCGAGGTCGCGTCGGTGGAGCACGTGCCCGACGCGCTGGAGACGCTGTGGGCGACGCACGACGGGTTCGGCGAGGCCCGGCCCGCGCTGGAGGTGGCCTTCCGGTGGCTCGACGCGCACCGACCCGCCGTCGTGCGTCCCGCCCTCGTCCACGGCGACTTCCGCCACGGCAACCTCCTCGTCGCCCCGGAGGGCCTGACCGCGGTGCTCGACTGGGAGCTGGCCCACGTCGGGGACCCGCGCGAGGACCTGGGGTGGGCGTGCGTGCGGGCCTGGCGCTTCGGGGCCGCGCCGGAGGTCGGCGGCTTCGGCAGCCGCGCCGACCTGCTCGCGGGCTACGCGGAGGTGGCCGGCGAGGCCCCGGACCCCGACGCCGTCGCGTGGTGGGAGGTCTACGGCTGCGTGCACTGGGCGGTGATCTGCCGCGTCCAGACCGAGCGCCACCTCGGGGGCGCCGAGCGGTCGGTCGAGCTGGCCACGCTCGGGCGGCGCGCCGTCGAGGCGGAGTACGACGCCCTGCTGGCCCTCGGGCTGGTGGGTGACGCCGACCTGGACGGATTCGGGGCGCCGTCGACCCCGCGCGCACCGGAGCCGGGCGCGGACCGCCCGACCGTCGACGAGCTGCTCGAGGCGGTCTCCGGCTTCCTCACCGACGAGCTGGCCCCGGCCGACGACCGGTCCCGCTACCTCGCCCGCGTCGCCCGGACCGCCCTCGGCACCGTCCGCCGCGAGCTCGCCGACGCCTCCGGGCCGGGGCACCGGGAGCTCCTCGCCGTGGTGGGGTGCGCCGGCGACGCCGAGCTCGCCGGCCGCCTGCGCGCGGGCGCGCTCGACCCCGCCGACGACGACGTGCGGGCCGCCGTGCGCTCGGGCACGCTGACCCGCCTCGCCGTCGTGAACCCCCGTTATCCCTTCACCCGCCCCGAGAAGTGACCAGACCAGTGACGCTGGAGGCGCACGTGCGCGCAGTACGAGTGGCGACCACCGACGGTCCCGCCCGGATCGAGACCACGGGGCAGCCTCGACCGCGTTTCTTTACGTCTTGAGCACAACATGAGGAGCGTCCCGCGTCGAGCAGCCGAGCGCACA
>JAICLN010000268.1 GCA_025925615.1 Actinomycetospora sp.
AGCTCCGCCGCGAGCATCAGCCCGGTCGGTCCGCCGCCGGCCACGATCACGTCGGTCATGTGTCTCCCGTCCGCAGGAATGCCTCTCCGAGGAACGGCGAGAAGTCTGGAGCGGGCCCCGGGTCTTGCCGCAAGCCCGCCACCGCGCTATACGTTGGCTACGGCGGAAGGCCGTCGCGCCAGCCACGAGCGAACGGCGCCGTCCTCGCGTAGGACGCCAGGATCGTGCCGTTGCTGCCGTCAGGGTCGGGATCAGGCCCGGTACAGGCGCAGCGGCTGGCTCGCGAAGGCCCGCATCGTGTTGTTGAGGTGCCGGATCGGCTCGGCCGACGGCTCGATCCGGGACACGCGCGCTGCGAGGGCACTCAGCAGGGCCGCCGCCTCGAGGCGGGCGACGTGCTGGCCGACGCACTGGTGCAGGCCCATCCCGAAACCCACGTGGCCCGACGGGTCGCGGGTGAGGTCGAAGCGGTCGGGATCGTCCCAGTGGCGGGGGTCGCGGTTGGCCGAGCCGAGGAACATCAGGATCTTGGCGCCCTCGGGGACGACGGTGCCGCCGATCGGGACGTCGACCTCGGCGGTGCGGAAGAAGGTCTGGACCGGCGACTCCCACCGCACCGCCTCGTCGAACGCGACGCGGGCGAGGTCGGGGCGCTCCCGCAGCGCGGCCCACGCCTCGGGGTGGGTGGCGAGCGCGCGCAGGACGGCGCCGAGCCCGTGCACGGTGGTGTCCACCCCGGCCGAGAGCAGCGAGCGCACGATCAGCGGGGCCTGCTCGGCGGTGATGTCGCCGCGGTCGGCGGCGGCCCAGATCGCCGCGCCGAACCCGTCGTCGGCGAGGACCTGGCGGGTGCACTGGGCGTTGACCCACGCCGCGTGCTCCGCCACGTGGACGGCGCCGGCCTCGACGAGCCAGTTCGCCGGCCCGAAGGCGTTGAACAGGTGGTCGCCGTACGGGAGGAGGTGCTCGCGGCCCTCGCGGGGGATCCCGACGGCGTCGGGGAAGACCCGCAGCGGGAACGACTCCGCCAGGTCGGCCATGCCGTCGACGTCGACCGGACCCCGCCCACCGCCGAGCAGCGCGTCGACGTGCTCCTCGGCGGCGGCGAACCACCGGTCGCGCAGCCGCCGCAGCGCGCGCGGCCCGAGGATCGGGGCCAGCACGCGGCGGGGGGCGTCGTGATGGGGCGGGTCGGTCTCGAGCAGCAGCGAGGGTGGGCGCCACGGCTCCTCTGTCCTGAAGTTCACGAGGCCCACCCCGGCGCCCGAGCAGAACCGCTGCCAGTCGACGAGCGCGGCGTGGACCTCGGCGTAGCGGCCCATGCCGTAGAGATCGTGGCGGGCGAGGTGGGTCACGGGCCCGGCGTCGCGCAGCGCGGCCTGGAACGGGAGCGGGTCGGCGAGGATCTCCGCCGAGAACGGGTCGGTGTCGGTGAGCGGGTGCAGGGTGGCGGTCACGGCGGTCCCCTAGAGATCGAGCACGAGGCGGTCGGTGGCGGCCCGGGACACGCACGGGAACATGCAGTCCCCCGCGGCGCGCTCGTGGTCGGCCAGGATGGAGTCCCGGTGGTCGGGCACGCCGTCGAGGACGGTGGTCTCGCACGTGCCGCAGATGCCCTTCTCGCAGGAGGAGAGGGTCGTCGCGCCGGCCCGGCGGGCGGCGTCGAGCACCGAGAGCCGCGGTGGGACGACGACGCGGATCCCGCTGCGCGCGAGCTCCAGCTCGAACGGCTCGTCGCGCACCGGCGGGGGCGGCTCGTCGGCGGTGAACCGCTCGGTGCGCAGCCGGCGCCGCTCCCACCCGGCCGCGGCGACGGTGCGCTCGACGGCGGCGAGCAGCGGCGCCGGCCCGCAGCAGTAGACGACGGTGTCGGTGCGCGGCCGGCCGAGGACCTCGTCGAGCGGGAGCAGCCCGGCTTCGTCCTGGGGCACGACCCGGATCCGTGCCCCGAACCGGGCGAGCTCGTCCAGGAACGCCATCGACGCGCGGCGGCGCCCACCGTAGAGCAGCTCCCAGTCCGCCCCGACGCGCTCGGCCTGGTCGATCATCGGCAGCAGCGGGGTGATCCCGATGCCGCCGGCGACGAACACGTAGCGGGCCGCGGGGACCATCGCGAAGTCGTTGCGGGGGCCGCCGAGGATGACCTGGTCGCCGGCCCGCAGCGTGTCGTGGACCTGGGCCGAGCCGCCGCGCCCGTCGACCTCGCGCAGCACCGCGATCCGGTAGCGGTGCGGGTCCCAGCGGTCCCCGCAGAGCGAGTACTGCCGGGTGTGACCGGACGGGAGCGTGACGTCGACGTGGGCGCCGGGCTCCCAGTCGGGCAGCCGCGACCCGTCGGGACGGGCGAGCTCGAGCGCCACGACGCCGTCGGCCACACCCGTCTTGCCGGTGACCGTGAGCCGGTCCGCCGTGACCTGCATGTTCCGGCCTCCTCCCCGCGTGCTGTGCTGCCGGTCAGCGTGGCGGGGCGCCAGTCCGTGGCGGAACCGCGATCCCGTTCAATGGGCGAGAAGCTTTTCGATCCGTCGGGCCGCGGCCGTCAGGGTCGCCACGTACCCGCGGGCCTGCTCGTCGTTCGGCACGATGACCGAGACCGCCGCGACGACCGCCCCGGCCTCGTCGCGGACCGGGACGGCGATCCCGGTGGCGTCGGGGTGCAGGTGGCCGGGGCAGAGCACGTAGCCGTGCCGGCGGACGTGGGCCAGCCGGCGGCGCAGGTCGTCCGGGTCGGTGATCGTGGCGGGCGTGAAGCGGGCCAGCGGCGCGTCGAGCACCCGTTGCTGGAGCTGCGGGGCGGCGTGGGCGAGCAGGACGAGTCCCGACGACGAGGCGTGCAGCGGCAGCCGGGCCGCGATGCGGGTGTAGTTGATGACCGCGTGCTCGGTCGAGAGGCGCTCGACGAACAGCACCTCGCCGCCGTCGAGCACCCCGAGCTGGGCGTGGTGACCGACCGTCCGCAGGAGGTCCTCGAGCACCGGCATCGCGAGCTCGCGCAGCGACAGCGTCGGCGACGCCCGCGAGGCCAGTTCCCAGAGCCGCATCCCGACCCGCACGCGCCGGTCGGCGTCGCGGGTGAGGAGGCCCTGCTCGACGAGGTCGGCGACCATCCGCGAGCCGGTGGCCAGGGGCAACCCGGCCCGGCGCGCGATCTCCCCCACCGTCAGCGCCCGCTCCTCCGGGGTGAACGCCTCGAGGATGCGCACGACCCGCTCGAGGACCGACTCCCCCGACGACGACCGCGCCATCGCCCCAGTGTGCGATCCCGCCGGAGGCTAGGTCTCGACCACGGCCACCCGGTGCCGGTCCTCGAACCCACCGAAGCGCCACAGCAGCGCGGCCCCGCCCCACACGAGCACGAAGAAGCCGACGATCACGTAGCCGAGCAGCTCGAAGTCGTCGGCGATCGAGGCGAGGCCGGCCAGGGCGGTCACGCCGAGGTCGTCGGCCAGCACCCCGGCGAGGTAGACGACGGCGATGAACCCGGCGACGGTGACCGTCGCCGCCGTCGTGGCGATGTTGTAGAAGAGCCGCCGCGCGGGGCTGCGGTTGGACCACGAGTACGCGACCGACATGAGCAGCCCGTCGGCGGTGTCGAAGGCGCTCATCCCCGCGGCGAACAGCAGCGGCAGCGTCAGGGCGGCCAACAGGGGCGCCCCGCCACCGCTGGAGGCCGTCGACGCCGTCGTGGCCGAGAGCGTCAGGAGCGTGACCTCGGAGGCGGTCTCGAGCCCGAGCCCGAACAGCACCCCCAGCGGGTACATGTGCCAGGAGTGGCGGATCAGGGTCCGGGCGCGGCCGCCGAGGATGCGGTTGACCAGGCCGCGGTTGAGCAGCTGGCGCTCGAGCTCGGCCTCCTCGAGCCGCCCGCGCCGCAGCTCGCGCCACAGCTTCGTGATGCCGAAGAGCACCATCGCGTTGAGCACCGCGACCAGGCCGAGGAACACCATCGCCACCACCGTGGAGACGGTCCCGCCGACGTCGCGGAACGCGTCGACCTCGGAGCTGGTGGCCGCCCCGGCCGCGACGGCGATCACCAGGGAGAGGACGACGACGACCGACGAGTGGCCCATCGCGAAGAAGAAGCCGACCCCGACCGGGCGGCGGCCGCGCTGGACCATCAACCGCGTGGTGTCGTCGATGGCGGCGATGTGGTCGGCGTCGAAGGCGTGCCGGATGCCCAGCACGTAGGCCAGCACCCCGGCCCCGGCGAACGCTCCGGCGCCCAGCGGCCCCGAGCTGAGCGCGAGGTAGAGCGACCAGCCGACGACGTGGAGCACCACGATCACCGTCACGATGCCCGAGAGCTGCAGGCGCTGACCTCTCGACCAACCGGATGCGGTGGCGACGGCTGACGACATCGGTTGGTGCTCCTCCTCCGACGGGTGATCGCGAGAACAGTAAGGCTCACCAGTTCAACATGTCGATGGTTGTCGGCAGAGCTGCTCAGGTCGGCAATCTCCCGGAACCGCACCACCGCGCCCGGCCGAGTCCATACCGTCGCCCGGTGTGCCGACTCAGCCGGGCCCGTGGCTCGCGGCGATCGACGCCGTGCGCATCGTGCTCGTGCTCGCGGCCGCCTTCGCCGCGTGGCGCGCCGTCCACATCCACCGCACCGACCCGCGGCGCAACCCGCTCCCCTGGGCCGTCCTCACGATCCTCTTCATCCTGACGACCGCGATGATCAGCGCCATCCCCTAGCCATCCGAGCCCCTAGCGCTCCGAGCCCCTGGGCAGGGATCGCCGCACCGCATCCAGTTCGGGCGCGAGGAACCCCGCCGGCACGCCGTGTCCGCCGGCCCCCTCCGCCAGCGCGGCCAGCTCGGCGGTGACCGCGCCGGCCCGCGCCGGGGTCACCGGTGTCGACGACTCGCCGCCGTCGACCGCCCAGCACGTGGCGAGGACCTGGTGGGCCAGCCGCCTGGTCGTGTCCAGCGCCGGCCACCACACGGTCGCCTGCGCGCCTCGCCCGCCCGGGAGCGCCAGGTCACCGACCTGGTGCGCGTCGGCCAGCGCCAGCGCGTCCCGGTCGAGGTCCCGCCGCGCCTCCCGGGCCGCGAGGGTCGCCGTCGTGCGGTCGACGAGGTGCGGGACGACGCGGGCCGCGTCGCGCAACGTGCCCGCGACCAGGTCCGGCGGCGCCGGCTGCGCGGCACCGGGCCGGACGAGCAGGAACACCACGACGGCGAGGGCACACCCGACCGCGGTGTCCACGCCCCGGGCCAGGAGGAATTCGCCGAGGTCGGAGGGGTGGCCGCCGCTGCCGATGGTCAGTGCGAGCGGGGTGATGACCACGACGCCGAGGGCGTAGTTCCGGGGCATCGTGAGCTGGACCGCGCCCTGCAGCACGGCCACCGTCACGGCCAGCCCCACCCCGGCGGGCTGCGCCGCGAGCACGGCCGCGGCGAGCAGGAGACCGAGCCAGGTGCCGAGCAACCGCTGCGTCGCCCGCTCGAGGGTCCCGGCCCAGCTGAGGCCCTGGCAGAGCACCAGCACCGTCGCGGCGACCGCCCAGTAGGCGTGGTCGAGCCCGACCGTGGCCCCGAGGGCCCCGGCGAGCAGCGCCCCGAGACCCACCCGGACGAGCACCACACGCCACGGCGATCCGGCGGCGAGCACCTCGTGGGCCGCCCGCACCGGGCCGGGAGCGCCGAGGGGGACGTCGGCGGGGCCGAGGCGGGCGGCCACCGGCGGCGGATGGGCGACCTCGCCCGGGACGGCATGCAGCCGCTCCGCCGCGGACGGGTCGAGCGCGCGGCCCTCGTCATGGGCCCGGACGGCGTCGGCGAGCACGCCGTGGACCTCGAGACCGATCGCCCGGAGCCGCTCGAGGGTCCCGTCGGGACGGGCGGCGGCGGGCTGGCGTCCGACCAGCACGACCCAGCACCGGTGCATGGCCCGCGCCGCCCGGTCGCGCGCGGCGACGTAGTCCCCGCCGTCCTCCGAGCGGCCCAGGGCATCGACGAG
>JAICLN010000319.1 GCA_025925615.1 Actinomycetospora sp.
GCCCGGCTGCACCGGTGGCGCGAGGCCGCCTCGCTCGGGGCGGGCCCCGACCCGGCCGGGCTCGTCGATCGGGTGCGCGTCCACCTCGCCGACGACCTCGACAGCCCCGGGGCGCTCGCCGCGGTCGACGCGTGGGCCGACGAGGCGCTGCGGCGCCCGTCGTCCGGGGCCGTCCACGACGGCGGGGCGCGCGTCGCCGAGGCGGTCGACGCGCTGCTCGGCGTCACCCTGCACTGAGTCCTCGTCGGACATGACCCGGGGCGGGCCGGTGGGCGGCGGGGGACGGGCCGCGCCGCCGACCCCCTCGCGGGTGCACGCCCAGCGGGTCGTCACCCGGCGGCTCGAGGCCGCGCTCGTCGGGCGCGATCCCCACGCCGACCCCTCCGGCGCCGATCCGGCCCGCACGCGCCGCCGGGCCCTCGTCGTCGGGGCCCTGCTCGGCGCGCTGGCCCTCGGCGTCGTCGCCGTGGTGGGCCTCGTGCACGGGGACACGGACTGGCGGGCCGCGGCGATCGTGCGGGGCACGCCCTCGGGTTCGCTCTACGTCGTCGCCCACGGCCCGGACCGCCTCGTGCCCACCACCGACCTCGCCTCGGCCCGGCTGCTCGCGGCCGGCGTCGACCCGGCCCGGGCCGACCCGTCGTCGGGGGAGGGGGCGGGTGGGGGAGCGATGGACCCGACCCCGGTCCGCGATGACGCCCTGGACGGCGCACCCCGCACCGCACCCGCCGGGCTCGCGGGGGCGCCCGCCGAACTGCCCGTCGCCGACGCGGCCCCCGTCGCGGACGCCTGGGCGGTGTGCGACGCCGTGCGGGCACCGGGGGAGCCCGACGCCGGGCGGCGCGCCACGGCGGTGCTCGGCGGCTTCCCCGCGCTCGGCCGGCCGCTCGCGCCCGAGGAGGCCGTGCTGGCGCGGGGCGAGGACGGGATCACCTGGTTCGTCGCCGAGGGGCACCGGGCCGCGCTCGACCCGACCCAGGGCGCCGTGGTCCGCGCGCTCGGCATCGCGGGCGAGCCGGCGCGGCCCGCCGGGTCCGCCCTGCTCGGCACCCTCGCCGTCGGGGCACCGCTCGTCCCGCCGCAGGTCGACGGCGCCGGCCTGCCCCCGAACGACCCGGCGACGCGGGCCCTCGGCCTCCCCGTCGGGTCGGTGGCGACGGCGGGCCCGGGCGCGGCCCCGCGGTTCGCCCTCGTGCTCGACCGCGGCGTTCAGGAGGTGCCCGCCGTCGTCGCCCAGCTCGTGCGGTTCGCCGACCCGGCGCCGGTGGCCGATCCGGGGATCGCCACGATCCCCGTCGCGACGCTCGACCGGCTGCCGCGGGCGGTCGGGGTCGACCTCGCGGCCTACCCGCGGGCCTTCCCGCGACTGCTGGGTGTCGCCCAGGCGCCCGTGCTCTGCGCCCGGCCGTCCGCGCGGCCGGGCGACCCGACGGCCGTCACGGTCGCCGGCACCCTCCCGACCCCGGTGCCGCCCACCCCGGCGTCGGACCCGACGATCCCGGGCCCGCGGCCGCTCGACGCGGTGCGGGTGGCCGGGTCCGGTGCCTACGTCGTCCCGGTCGGGCCGGGCGAGACGCCGGATCCTGCCCGCGGCGTCGTCGTCGACCCCGTCGGGCGGGTCTACCCGGTCCCCGGGGTGCGGGCGGCGACGGCGCTCGGGCTCGGCGCGCCCCGACCGGCACCGCGCAGCGTCGTGGGCCTGCTGCCGCGCGGGCCGACGCTCGACCCGGACGCGGCGCGCACCCTGCGCTGAGGGGCTCAACGCTCCCAGGGACCGCCGAGGTTCGGGCCGCCCGCCACGCCGCCGCTGCCGCCCGGGTCGGTGCCCGGGTCCCGGCGGCGCAGGTAGCGCTCGAAGTCGGCGGCGATCTCCTCGCCGCTGGCCTCGGTGAGGTCGTTCTCGGCGTCCCCGGCCTCCTCGAGGGCCTTGACGTACTCGCGGACCTCGTCGTCCTCGTCGGCCATCTCGGAGACGGTGCGCTCCCACTTCTCCGCCTGGTCGGGCAGCCCGCCCAGCGGTACCTCGACGTCGAGGACCTCCTCGACCCGCTGGAGCAGTGCGATGGTCGCCTTCGGGGCGGGGGGCTGGGAGACGTAGTGGGGGACGGCGGCCCAGAACGAGATCGCGGGGATGCCCGCCTGCACGCACGCGTCCTGCAGCACCCCGGTGATCCCGGTCGGCCCCTGGTAGCGGGAGCTCGACAGCCCGTAGCGCGCGGCGGAGGCCTTGTCGAACGACGAGCCGGTGACCGGCACGGGGCGGGTGTGCGGGGTGTCGGCGAGCAGTGCCCCGAGGGTGATCACCGTGGTCACGCCGAGCTCCTCGGCCTTCGTGATGATCTCGGCGACGAAGGAGCGCCAGCGCATGTTCGGCTCGATGCCGCGCACGAGCACGAGGTCCCGTTCGGAGCCGGGGGGCCTACACAGCGTGAACCGGGTGGTCGGCCAGTCGATCGCGCGGCTGATCCCGTCGACGAGACGGACCGTGGGGCGCGAGACCTGAAAGTCGTAGTAGTCCTCGGGATCGATCGCCCCGAGCTCGCTCGCGTCCCAGTTCAGCGCGAGGTGCTCGACGGCGGTGCTGGCCGCGTCACCAGCGTCGTTCCAGCCCTCGAACGCGCAGAGCATGACCGGGTCGGACAGCTCGAGCGGGGATTCGAGGTGATCGGAGTCGGACACCTGCGCCAGCGTACGGGTCGTGACGAGGCTCGCAGGAGAAGTGGTTGACCACGCCGGTCACGTTACGATCGCGTGATGGCAACCGAGAGTGAGTCTCCGTTCCTGACCGCACTCCACGAGCGTGTCCTCATCGGCGATGGTGCCATGGGCACCGCGTTGCAGGACCAGGACCTCACCCTCGACGACTTCGAGGACCTCGAGGGTTGCAACGAAATCCTGAACGTCTCGCGTCCGGACGCCGTGCTGGCCGTCCACCACGGTCACCTCGACGCCGGTTCGGACATCATCGAGACGAACACCTTCGGCACCAACTGGCCGAACCTCAACGAGTACGGCATCGCGGACCGTATCCGTGAGCTGTCGCTCGAGGGCACGAAGATCGCGCGTCAGGCCGCCGACGAGTACTCCACCCCGGAGCGTCCGCGCTTCGTGTTCGGGTCCAACGGGCCCGGGACGAAGCTGCCGACCCTGGGCCACGCGCCGTTCGCCCAGCTGCGCGACGCCTACGTCGAGTCCGTGCTCGGCCAGCTCGAGGGCGGGGCCGACGCGATCCTCGTCGAGACCTGCCAGGACCTGCTGCAGGCCAAGTCCGCCATCCTCGGCGCCTACCGCGCGATGGAGCAGTACGGCCGCCGCGTCCCGGTCATCTGCCACGTGACCGTCGAGCTCACCGGCACCATGCTGGTCGGCTCCGAGATCACGGCGGCGCTGACGGCGCTGGAGCCGCTGGGCATCGACGGCATCGGCCTGAACTGCGCGACCGGCCCGGCGGAGATGAGCGAGCACCTGCGGGCCCTCTCCCGCCAGAGCCGCATCCCGGTGACGGTGATGCCGAACGCCGGCCTGCCCGAGCTCGGCCCGAACGGGCCCGAGTACCCGCTGCAGCCCGACGAGCTGGCGGACTACTGCGCCTCGTTCATCACCGACTACGGCCTGCAGCTCGTCGGCGGCTGCTGCGGCACGACGCACGAGCACGTGCGTGCGCTCGCCGAGAAGTGCCGCGACCTCACCCCGGCGCAGCGGAACCCGCAGCCGGAGCCCGGCCTCGCCTCGATGTACCAGGCCGTGCCGTTCCGCCAGGACACCGGCCTGCTGATGATCGGCGAGCGCTCGAACGCCAACGGCTCCAAGGCGTTCCGCGAGGCGATGGTCGAGGAGGACTACGAGCAGTGCGTGGAGATCGCGAAGGCGCAGACCCGCGAGGGCGCGCACTTCATGGATCTCTGCATCGACTACGTCGGGCGTGACGGCGAAGCGGACATGGACCGCCTCTCCCACGACGTCTCCACCGCCTCGACGCTGCCGGTGGTGCTCGACTCCACCGAGCCCGACGTGCTGCGCGTCGGCCTCGAGCAGCTCGGTGGCCGCTCCGCGGTCAACTCGGTGAACTACGAGGACGGCGCCGGGCCCGACTCGCGGTTCCAGAAGATCATGCGGATCGCCAAGGAGCACGGCGCCGCGGTGGTCGGCCTCTGCATCGACGAGGAGGGCCAGGCCCGCACCGCGGAGTGGAAGACGCGCGTCGCCTTCCGGATCATCGAAGACCTCACCGAGAACTGGGGCATGCGGGTCGAGGACATCATCATCGACTGCCTCACCTTCCCGATCTCCACCGGTCAGGAGGAGGTCCGCAGGGACGGCATCGAGACGATCAACGCGATCAAGCAGCTGAAGGAGCGCTACCCGGAGGTCCAGACCACCCTGGGGCTCTCGAACATCTCCTTCGGCCTCAACCCGGCGGCGCGCCAGGTGCTCAACTCGGTCTTCCTGAACGAGTGCGGCGCGGCCGGCCTCGACCCGGCGATCCTCCACGCCTCGAAGATCCTGCCGCTGTCGCAGA
>JAICLN010000172.1 GCA_025925615.1 Actinomycetospora sp.
CCACCGGCGCGGCCGCCGGGGCCCGGTCCCGCCCACGGCCCGCCGCCGCCGGCGAGCGAGGCGCCGACGACCGCCGTCCCCCCGACGTCGGAGCCCGCCGAGACCCCACCCGCCTCCGGTGGAGGCCTCTCCGGTGTCCGGGTCACCGGCCAGGCGCTCGCCGCCGTGACCACCGCGGCCGCCGGCGGGTTCATCGGCGGCGCCGGCGGCACCGCCGCCGGGGCCGCCGTCGCGTCCGTGGTGACCACCGTCGGTGAGGCGATCTACCAACGATCCCTGGAGCGCACCCGCGACAAGGTCCGGACGCGTATCGACGGTCTCCGCACCCGCGGGCCCGCCGATCGCGGGACCGCCCTGCTGGGACAGGACGGTCCCACCCGGGTGGCGCCGGCCCCCGTCGGGACCCGCGTCCTGCCCGCCGACCCGCTCGGCGACGATCCCGGCCCCGACGAGTCCCCGACCGTCGCCCTCACCGCGACCGGGGCGCCGCCCGCCCGCCCGGTCAACCGCAAGCGCATCGCCGTCCTCGCCGCCACCGGCGTCCTGATCTTCCTCATCGCGATGGTCGCCGTCACCGGCATCGAACGCGTCAAGGGCTCCCCGCTCTCCGGCGGCGAGGGCACCAGCGTCGGCGAGGTGTTCGGCACGCGCGCGCCCACCGCGACGACGAGCGCCGCGGACGGCGGTGACGAGACGACGTCCGCCCGCTCCTCCGCCTCCGAGGAGCCCACCTCCACCCGCGCCACCACGACCCGGCCGACCGAGACCAGCACGCGACCGCGGATCACACCGACGACGTCCCCGGCGCCCTGAGGCGGGGCCGGCTACGCGCCGGTCGCCGCCGGGATCCCGCAGAGCCGGTCGAACGCGGTCGGGTCGGTCGAGTGCTCACGCAGCCGGGACCGCGGATCGGCCACGAGGCGGCGGGTCGCGTGGTCGAGGACACCCATGGTCCCGGTGAGCGTCGCGCACACCGTGTCCCCACGGCGGATCTCGGCGTCCATCCGGAACGACTTCCCGGCGCCGAAGACGATCTGCGTCACGACGGCCGCCTCGTCGCCCTGGCGCAGCTCGGCCAGGAACCGCACCGTCGTCTCGAGGATGACCGGGCCCAGGCCGGCGGCGGCGAGCGGCGCGACCTCGACCCCGGCCGCCCGCAGCGCCTCGGTCCGGCCGTGCTCGCCGTACTGGTGGTAGACGGCGTGGTTGACGTGGCCGTTCGCATCGGTCTCGTAGCCGCGGACGACGACCGTGGCGGAGTGCTCGCCGCTCGTGGTGCTCACGGACGCAGGATCGTGGCAGGCTCCCGGGCGTGCGCATCGGGATGGGTCTGAACTACAGCGGCGGGTTCGAGGAGAGCGTGGCCGAGCTGGCCGAGCACGAGAAGGCCGGACTCGACATCGTGTTCGTGCCCGAGGCCTACAGCTACGACGCGGTGAGCCAGCTCGGGTTCATCGCCGCGCGGACCGAACGCGTGGGCATCGCCTCGGGCATCCTGCAGATCTACACGCGGACGCCGTCGCTGACCGCCATGACCGCCGCCGGGCTCGACTACGTCTCCGGCGGCCGGTTCACCCTCGGGCTCGGGGCGTCGGGTCCGCAGGTGATCGAGGGCTTCCACGGCGTGCGCTACGACGCCCCGATCGGGCGCACCCGGGAGATCATCGACATCTGCCGGCAGGTGTGGCGCCGCGAGAAGGTCCAGTTCGAGGGCAGGCACTACACGATCCCGCTGCCGCCGGAGCAGGGCACCGGGCTCGGCAAGCCGCTCAAGCTGATCAACCACCCGGTGCGCGAGTCGATCCCGATCCTCGTGGCCGCCCTCGGGCCGAAGAACGTCGCGCTGGTCGCGGAGAAGGCCGAGGGCTGGCAGCCGATCTTCTTCGTGCCGGAGAAGGCGCAGGAGGTGTGGGGCGAGTCCCTCGCGGAGGGGAACGCGAAGCGCGAGGCCGGCCTCGGCCCGCTCGAGGTCTACCTGCAGTGCTCGTTCTGCATCACCGAGGACGACGCCGTCGCGACGCAGATGCTCGACGGGATGCGCGGCTACGTCGCGCTCTACCTCGGGGGCATGGGCGCGAAGGGCAGGAACTTCTACAACGACGTCGCCCGCCGCTACGGCTACGAGGCCGAGGCCGAGGAGATCCAGGACCTCTACCTCGACGGCAAGAAGGAGGAGGCGGCGGCGGCCGTCCCCGAGGAGCTGCTGCGCGCCATCTCGCTGATCGGCCCGCGCTCCTACGTCGCCGAGCGCATGGCAGCCTTCGCCGAGGCCGGCGTGACCACGCTCGCCCTGACCCCGCTCGCCGGCACCCCGGCCGAGCGCGTCGCGCTGACCGGGGCGGCGAAGGAGATCGCGGCCGACCTCTAGTTTCCCGACACCGAGGAGGACCAGGCATGCGGAAGTTCGCCGACGTCGAGGAACTGCGCGCTGCGGTGGGGGAGGACCTCGGCACCAGCGACTGGGTCACGGTCGACCAGCACCGCATCGACGTCTTCGCCGACGCCACCGACGACCACCAGTGGATCCACACCGACCCCGAGCGTGCCGCCGTCGGACCGTTCGGCCGCACCGTCGCGCACGGCTTCCTCACGGTGGCCCTCATGCCGAAGTTCGGCTGGGACACCTTCGAGGTCAGCGGCGTGTCGATGACCGTGAACTACGGGCTGAACAAGGTGCGGTTCCCCTCACCCGTGCCGGTGGGCAGCCGTGTACGGGGTCACTGCCGCTTGGTGGAAGTCACCGACGTGACGGGTGGTGTGCAGGCCACCATCGGGGGGACCGTCGAGATCGAGGACTGGCCGAAGCCGGCGTGCGTCGCCGAGGTCATCCTGCGCTACATCCTCTGAACCGGGAGAGAGTGCCGTGAGCGAAGCCGTCGTCTGTGAGCCGATCCGGACCCCCGTCGGGGGGTTCGGCGGGTCGTTGCGGGATGTGCCGGTCCAGGAGCTGGGGGCGACGGTGATCCGGGAGCTGGTGCGGCGCACCGGGGTGACGGCGGACCAGATCGACGACGTGGTGTTCGGGCACTGCTACCCGACGATGGACGCCCCGGCGATCGGGCGGGTCGCGGCGCTGGACGCCGGGCTCGACGTGACCGTGCCGGGCATCCAGATCGACCGGCGCTGCGGGTCGGGGCTGCAGGCGGTGCTCTACGCGGCGATGTCGGTCGCCTCCGGTGGCGCCGAGGTGGTGCTGGCCGGTGGGGCGGAGTCGATGTCGGGGGCGGCGTACTTCACCGACGCGGTGCGCTGGGGGACCAAGGCCGGCGGGTTCGAGATGAAGGACTCGCTCGCGCAGGGCCGGGTGTGGGCCGGCGGGGTGAACCACCCGGTGACGGGCGGGATGATCGAGACTGCGGAGAACGTCCGCGAGCGGTACTCGATCAGCCGGGAGGAGCAGGACCGGCTGGCGGTGCGCTCGCACGAGAAGGCCACCGCGGCGGTCAAGGAGGGTCGCTACGCCGACGAGCTGGTGCCGGTGACGATCCACGGCCGCAAGGGCGACACCGTGGTCGATCAGGACGAGCACATCCGCCCGGACGCGTCGGTGGAGTCACTGGCGAAGCTGCGCCCGATCATGGGGCGTCAGGACCCGGACGCAACGGTGACTGCCGGGAACGCCTCGGGGCAGAACGACGGCGCGGCGGTGTGCCTGGTGACCACGCCGGAGAAGGCGGCGTCGCTCGGGCTGCGGCCGTTGGCGCGGTTGGTGTCGTGGGGGGTGGCCGGGGTCGGTCCGGAGATCATGGGGATCGGTCCGGTGCCGGCGACGGAGAAGGCGCTGGGCCACGCGGGGCTGTCGTTGGCCGACATGGACGTGATCGAGCTGAACGAGGCGTTCGCGGCGCAGGCGCTGGGGGTGGCGCGGGAGTGGGGGATCGACCTGGTCGCCGACGAGCGGGTCAACCCGAACGGCTCGGGCATCTCGCTGGGACACCCGGTCGGGGCGACCGGGGTGCGGATCCTGACGACGATGCTGCGCGAGATGGATCGCCGGGAGGCCCGCTACGGGCTGGAGACGATGTGCATCGGTGGCGGCCAGGGTCTCGCGGCGGTGTTCGAGCGGATGGCTTGAGTCCGGGATGTCGGCGACGGACCCCTATCGGCGTGCGCAACAGGATGCTGACAGACCTGACGTCAGGACGAACCCTTCCTGACATCGGGCTCGGGCTCGGGCTCGGGCTCGGGGCGGGCGCGGGGCGGGCGCGGGGTGCGGGGACCCGGCGCCGTGATCAGGAGCACTTGGGGCAGCGTCGGCGGGCACGGAGCCTGCCCGGCGTGCCCCTCGTCGGACCGGGCCTCCGCGATCTGATCAGGGGCACACTGCGCGGCCCGACGGGCCCGTGGGCCTGGCTCACGTACCCGTGATCACCGAGGGCTGGGAGTCCCGGGAGCTCAACGCCCCTGCCAGCGGGGCGGGCGCTTCTCCCGGGCCGCCGTGCCGCCCTCCTTCGCGTCCTCCGTCGCCCCCGCGACCCGGCGCATCGTCTCGCCGAAGCGGATCGCGTCCGTCTGGGACATCTCCGGCCCGCGGCGCGCCACCTCCTTGATCGCCCGCTGCGCGAGGGGCGCGCCGGCGAGCAGTCGGTCGGCGAGGCGCCCCGCGGCCGGCAGCAGGTCGTCGTGCTCGACCACCTGCAGCGCGAGCCCGATCTCCTTCGCCCGCGCCGCCGAGATCGTCTCCCCGGTGAGCAGGAGCTCCATCGCCGGCTGCCAGCCGATCCGCGCCGGCAACCGCAGCGCGCCGACGATCGTCGGGACCCCGAGCTTGACCTCCGGGTAGCCGAAGGTGGCGCGGTCGGAGGCCACGACGAAGTCGCACCACGTCACCAGCGTCAGCCCGTAGCCCAGGCAGAGCCCGTTGACGGCGGCGATCACCGGCTTGTACAGCTCCCAGCCGGACTCGAACGAGTTCACCGTCGGGCGCTCCCAGAACGAGCCGGGGAACTCGCCGGCGGGGTTGCGCTCGGAGGTGAAGTCGGCCCCGGCGCTGAAGGCCCGGCCGGCCCCGGTGACGATCGCGACCCACGCCTCGTCGTCGGCGGTGAACCGGGCGAACGCCTCGTTCAGTCCGTCGCGCATGGCGCCGTCGATGGCGTTGAGCTTGTCGGGCCGGTCGTAGGTGATGGTGGCGACGTGGCCGGTGCGCTCGTAGCGGACACGGTCGGCGAACCGCTCGTGCGCGTCCGGGGTCGGGGCGTCGTCGCTCATGGAGTCGCACGCTAGTGATCCGGTGGGGGCGAGCGCCGCCCGTGAATGTGGATTTCCGGACCCTATCGGCGTGCTGAATTCGATCCTGTGTCTGCGATGCGACACCGCTGACGTTCGCGCCCCGCCGGGTGACTCCGGGATCACATCTCCCCGACCGGGTAGCCGACTGGCACGACCGCGCAGGGTGGGTGCATAGTTGTAGCGACCAAGCGATTGTACGGAGCACGCAATGAACACAGCGGTCGGCGCTCGTCCCGGACCCTCGATCCCCGAGGGGGCTGATCAGCGCTGGGTGACCTCGGACCGGATCGGCCTGCAGCTCGTCCGGTTGATCCGCCTCATGGAGCGCAAGCGGCTGTCCAAGGTGGGCAACACCACCGACAACGGCGTCGAGCGCGCCGCCTACGTCCTGCTGGCCCGGCTCGTCATCGAGGGGCCGCACCGCTCGAACGCGCTCGCCGAGGCGGTCCACTCCGACCCCTCGACCGTCAGCAGGCAGATCGCCGCCCTCGTCCGGATCGGGTACGTCGAGCGACGCCCCGACCCCGCCGACGGCCGCGCGTGCCTGCTGGCCGCGACCGACGAGGGCCACCGGGTGTTCGAGGCCAACCGCGACCTCCGCAACCGCGAGATCAGCCGGATCACGGACGACTGGGACGAGGTCGACCGCGAGCGGCTCGTCGACCTGATGGACCGGTTCACCACCGCCCTCGAGAGCCACCACCCCCACGACGTCCCCGCCCCCCAGGGCGCGGAGGAGGACCGATGAGCACCACGACCGCGTCGGACGCGGCGGTCGGGACCCCGGTCGGCACGAGATCCGCGCCGACCGCGAGCGGCGGGTTCACCCACCGCCAGATCCTGACGATCCTGTCCGGGCTCATGCTCGGCATGTTCCTGGCCGCCCTGGACCAGAACATCGTCTCCACGTCGATCCGCACCATCGCGGACGACCTCAACGGCCTGAACCTGCAGGCCTGGGCCACGACGGCCTACCTGATCACGGCGACCATCTCGACGCCGCTCTACGGCAAGCTCTCCGACCTCTACGGGCGCAAGCCGTTCTTCCTGTTCGCCATCGGCGTCTTCGTCATCGGGTCGGTGCTGTGCACCTTCTCGACGTCGATGTACGAGCTCGCCGCATTCCGCGCCCTCCAGGGCCTCGGCGCCGGCGGTCTCATGAGCCTCGCGCTCACGATCATCGGGGACATCGTCCCGCCCCGGGAGCGCGCCCGGTACCAGGGCTACTTCCTGGCGGTGTTCGGGACGTCGAGCGTGATCGGCCCGGTCGTCGGCGGCTTCTTCGCCGGCACCACCTCGATCATCGGGATCGACGGCTGGCGCTGGGTGTTCCTCGTGAACGTCCCGATCGGCATCCTCGCGTTCACCGTCGTGTGGCGGGTCCTGAACCTGCCCCACAGCCGCCGTGAGCACCGCATCGACTGGCCGGGCGCCTCGGCGCTCGCCATCACCCTGGTGCCGCTGCTGATCGTCGCCGAGCAGGGCCAGAGCTGGGGCTGGGGCTCCGGCGCCGCGATCCTCTGCTACGCGATCGGCGTGGTCGGGCTCGTCGGGTTCATCCTGTCCGAGCGCGCGTACGGCGACGACGCCCTGCTGCCGCTGCGGCTCTTCCGCAACGGCGTCTTCTCCCTGACGACGGTCATCGCGGTCATCACCGGCATCGGCATGTTCGGCGGCATCGCGATCGTCCCGCAGTACCTGCAGATCGTCGGCGGGTCGAGCCCGACGCGGGCCGGCCTCGAGATGATCCCGCTGGTCGGCGGGATGATGGTCGCCTCGATCATCTCCGGTCAGCTGACCAGCCGCACCGGGCGCTACAAGGTCTTCCCGGTGATCGGCCTCGGGCTGATGACCGCGGGGATGCTGCTCTTCCACTTCCTGCTGCACGCGGACACGCCGTACTGGCAGGTCGCGCTCCTCATGGTCGTGTTCGGCCTCGGGCTCGGGAACTGCATGCAGACCCTGGTCCTCGCCGTGCAGAATGCGGTGCCGGCCTCCGACATGGGCGTCGCGACGGCCTCGGCCACGTTCTTCCGGCAGATGGGCGGCACGCTCGGCGTCTCGGTGTTCCTGTCGATCCTGTTCTCCACGGTCGGCGGGTACATCGCCTCGGCGTTCCGGACCGCGGCGGCGACGCCGTCGTTCCAGGCCGCGCTGGCCGACCCGGCCGTCGCGTCGAACCCCGTCAACGCCGCCGCCGTGAACCCGGCGACCGGCGCCGCCCAGATCGTGCAGGACTCCTCGGTGCTGCAGCGGATGGACCAGCGGCTCGCCGAGCCGTTCCTGCAGGGGTACTCGCAGTCGATGGACCTGGTGTTCCTGGTCGCCGGGTGCGTGATCTTCGTGGGCTTCGTGCTCATCTGGTTCCTCAAGGAGGTCCCGCTGCGCACGACGTCGGGCATCCAGGCCCGCGAGGCGGAGCAGGCCGCTCCCGGCAGCGGTCCCGGGTCGGTCGACGCGGCCGCCGAGGTGACCGGCCCGGGGCGCGGCGCGCTCGACGTCCCGGTCTCCGCCGCCCCGGTCGGCGCGGCGGGTGCCGCGGGCACCGATGGCATGGTCCGCCTCGCCCGTCCCGACGGGGCACGGCCGTCGCCGACGCCCCGCGGCACCGGTCACGGCCGCCACGAGGCGACGGAGATCCCCGAGTGGCACGGTGACTCGGTCGTGCTCGGCACGCTGGCCGACACCACCGACCCGGTCGACGGCGACAGCGGACGGCCGGTCGACGGCTCGCTCGTCGGGGTCCCCATGGCCCTGCACGCCCTCGACGGCACCGTCGTCGACCGCACGTTCTCCGCGGCCGACGGTTCGTTCCGCCTGCACGCCCCCGGGCCCGGCAGCTACGTCGTGCTCGCCAACCCCGGGGTGCACCGGCCGCACGCCGAGCTCGTCGCCCTCGACGGGGTGCCGGTCCGCCGGCGGTTCGCGCTGCGGCGGGCGACCCCGGTCGGCGGGTCGGTGCGCGACGTCGAGGACACGCCGGTGGTCGGCGCCTCGGTGACCGTCACCGACGCCGGCGGCGGGGTCCGGGCGGTTCGCCGCACGGGCACGGACGGCACGTGGGAGTGCCCGGAGCTCGAGCCGGGCTCCTACACCGTCGCGGTCCTGGCCCCCGGCCGGGAGCCGGTGGCCGAGCGGCTCGTCGTCGCGGAGCCCACGCCCGCGGGCCGTCGGGCCACCCGCCACGACGTCCGCGTCCCGGTGGTGCGCCACGAGGTGCACGGACGGGTCCTGTCGGCGTCCGGGCGGGCCGTGACCGAGTCGCTCGTCGTCCTCATGGGCGCCGACGGCCGGGTCGTGGCGTCCACCGTCACCGACACCGCCGGGTACTTCGCGGTCGACGGCCTGACCGAGGGCCGCTACCTGCTCACCGCGAGCGGCTACGCCCCGGTGACCGCGCAGGTGACCGTGGCCCGCGACACCGGGGAACCGGTCGAGCTCGTCGTCGAGCCCCCGACGCCGGCGGTCCCGTCGGCGCTCGACGGCCCGACGATCACCGACCTCGACGCCGGGACGACGCCGCTGCCGGCGGTTCGCTGACCGGCGCCGCTGCTCCGCGCC